>DATEPR010000078.1:0-2904 GCA_035273045.1 Pseudonocardiaceae bacterium
GCGCGCCTGCGTGCTGCTCGGCCGCACCGGTCAGGCCGAGGAACTGGCCGTGCAGCAACTGAACCTGGCCGGCGTCCGACCGAGCCGGGCGCGCGGCGTCGCCCTGCGTGCCATGGCCATGACCAGCCCGTTGCGCAAACGGCCCGCCCTGCTGAGTGAGGCCGCACACCTGCTGCGCACGTGCGGCGACCAGCTCGAACTCGCCCACACGTACGCCGACCTCAGTCACGCCTACCAGGCCCTCGGCGAGTACGACAGGGCCACCGCCAGCGGCCGCATGGCGCACCGGCTGGCCGCCCGCTGCGGCGCGGGCCAACTGTGCGGCAACCTCCCGTTCGTCGCGGCCGGGCAGTCCGGCGCCGACGCGGAGACGGACGCCGCCAGCCTGGCCAAGCTCAGCAACGCGGAACGCCGGGTCGCCACCCTCGCCGCGCACGGCTACACCAACCGGCAGATCTCCAGCAAGCTGCACGTCACCGTCAGCACGGTGGAACAGCACCTGACCCGGGTCTACCGGAAGCTGCAGGTGAACTGCCGCAGCGAACTGCCGCAGAACCTGCAGTTGCAGTAACCGCCCGGCGATCCGGCACGGCCCCGCACCCGAGCCAAGGGTGTGGGGCTCTTTCGTCTCCCCGGAAGCGGAACGGGGATGGGTGGCTGCCCATCCCCGTTCCGCGATCGATCGGCGAACGTCAGCAGAGGCCGGCGGGCGAGGACGTCCCGCATGTGTTGTGCGAGATGACGACGCCGGTGCCGTTGCCGTCCCAGTGCAGGTCGTCCGGCGCGTTGCCGGTGACCGTGTTGGCGGTGATCGCGACGTTCGACTCGTCGAGGCCACCGAACGGGGCGGCGGACAGCAGGACGATGCCGCCGGACAGCAGGTCGGTGCCGGTGTTGCCGGTCACCGTGTTGCCGGTCACCGCCGTCTTCGTCGCGCCGACCAGGGCGATGCCGGTGCCCTTGATCTCGGGCTGGTGCGAGAAGTCGTTGGCCGGGCACAGTTCGTTGTCGGCGGACAGGGTGTTGCCGCTGACCGCGATGTTGCCGGCGGGCAGCGCCTGGCCGTCGTCGGGGTGGTTGTCGTACAGCACCAGCATGCCGTCGCAACTGCCGGTCACCGTGTTGCCGGCCAGCATCACGTCACCCGCGTCCTGCACGAACACGCCGAACGAGGTCGCGGTCATCGTGTTGTGGGTGACGGCCAGGTTCGCGTCCGGCGCGAACGCCAGGTACATGGCCGCACCCTGGCCGGACACCACGTCGCGCACCGTGTTGTCGTCCACGAGGGTGTTGGTGGACGCCAGCACGGCCAGGCCGTAGACCCCGGGGTTCTCCGCGACGACGTGGTCGACGCGCAGGCTGTCGGTGGCGTACGTGCCGATGTCGTCGCCCGCGAAGCCGGAGACCCGCAGGTTGGTGACGCGGTCGCCGGTGACCCGGCTGTTGACCACGCCGGTCTCGTGGTCGAAGTCGCCGAACACGCAGATTCCGCCGCCCTCGGTCGGGAAGTCCGGCGGCACCGAGGCGCAGAAGTCGTCCGGGAACTGGGCGGGCGGCTCCAGAAGGGTGCCGCCGGCGCCGGTGCCGGAGCCCTCCAGCGTGATGTCGTCCTTCGAGATCGTGACGCTCTCGTGGTAGGTGCCCGGCCGCACCAGCACGGTGTCGCCGGGGCTGGCCGCGTCCACGGCCGCCTGGATGCTCTGCCCCGGCGACACGACGATCACCTGGGCGGCGTCCGCGGGGAGCACGGCGAATGCCATGCCCACCATGGCGAACGCCGCCACGACGACCGTGCGGATCTTACTGTGCATGGGTTCTCCTTCGGTGGGAACGGAAGAATGGTCCGCTCAGACCGACCACGGCGGTCGCCGGTCGATGCGGATCACGGCGCTGGACAACGTGATGCCGGGGCCCACGCCGACCATCAGGTAGTGGTCGCCCGCGCCGAGTTCGTCATGGGACAGCAGGTGGTCCAGCGCGATGATCTGGTCGCTGGCGCTGATGTGCCCGATGGTCCTGCCGAAGTCCCAAGTGGACTGCGCCAGGGTCATGCCGAGAGCCGCCGTCCACCGCTTTTCGACGACGTCCTTGGCGGAGTTGGGGAACGACACCCTGGTGACGTCCTTGATGGTGATGCCTGCTTCGTCCAGAGTCGGTTCGATCACCTCCAGCATCCGGCGGTAGAGCTTCAGCCAGGCGTCCATCACGTCCGGCTGGGTCGCGGCCCACCGCTTGAACGTGGCGGCGCGGCCGGCCAGGTCCATGTCCCGGCCGACGGTCGCGGCGGGCGGGAAGAGCGGCTGGCCGATGCGGTGCAGCTCCTCCAGCTCCGGGATCGCCACCGAGCGCACCGACAGCAGCCGGGCGAACGAGGGTTCCTTGGTCAGCAGTACCGCGCTGGCGCCGTCGCCGACGATGAAGCCGGGGCCGGTGCGCCACCGGTTGACCAGTGGTGTGCCGAAGTTGTCCGCCGCGACGGCCAGCGCGGTCCGCCGGTCCGGTTGCCCGGCCAGGTAACCGGCGGCCAGCTCCAGGGCGCTGAACATGCCGTTGCAGCCCTGCCGCACCTCGACCGCGAGCGCGTCGCCGCCGACCAGGTGCCGCTGCAGGTAGTACTGCGGCTGCCAGCCGTCCGGGCCCTGGTGCCACGAGTCGGCGTACAGCAGCAGGCTGATCGCGTCCGGGTCGGCGCCCGCGCGCTTGACGGCCTCCTGGGCCGCGCGCAGCGCCATCTCCGGCGCGGGCGTGTCCCCGGCGACGGCGACGCCGGCCAGCTGGCCGGTCTCGGCCTCCTCGGCCGGGTACCAGCCCTGGGCCACCGCGTGTTCGACGCCGATGGTCGCCGGCAGGTACACGCCGATGCCGCCGAGATAGATGTGTTCGGTGCGCATGTCCTCGCTCCTC
>DATEPR010000079.1:0-2426 GCA_035273045.1 Pseudonocardiaceae bacterium
TCCGGGCTGTGCCGTGCGCGCACCGCGGCCACCTCGGCGGCCCCGATCCGCCACGCGCGGGCCTGGATGCCGTTGTGGATCACCGAGATCGTGTCCGGGTCCACGTCGAACAGGTGCGCCACCTCGGCCCGCATCGCCGACGAGCAGGTGACCAGCGCGTCCGCGCGGTTGGCCAGCCACCACTCCACCGAGTGCACCTGCTGGTTGAGCGTGTACGACAGCCAGCCGCTGTGCCGGCCGGCCTCGGTCGCGTGCAGCGTCGCCACCAGCGGCACGTCCAGCAGGTCCGCGAGCGCGACCGCCGGGTGCGTGACGAGCCAGTCGTGCGCGTGCACCACGTCCGGCCGCCACCGGCGCAGCAGCCGGTGCGCCGCCCGCAGCATGGCGTGGCCCATGGCGAGGGTCCAGGCCACCAGGTCCCGTTCGAACACCAGGTGCGGCGGATCCTCGGCGACCCGGACCACCCGCACGCCGTCGACGACGGTGTCGCCGGTCGGGTGCGTGCTGGCGTCGGTGCCCGCCTCCTGGCGGCACAGCACGACCACGTCGTGACCCTGCGCCGCCAGCCGCCTGGCCAGCTCGTGCACATGGCGACCGAGCCCGCCGACGACGACAGGTGGGTACTCCCAGGACAGCATCAGTACGCGCATGACCGGGCTTGCGAGGTCATCAGACAATACAGTCCCTTCGGCGCGGGCGAGATGCGGTCATGACCGAGCTTGCGAGGTCATCAAACAACACAGCCCCTTCGGTCAGGTCCGTGCCGAGCGCCGGCGAGGTGCGGTCATGACCCGAGTGATCCTCGCATCTCACCTACCGGTCGGTATCCTCTGGGTGGCTCGATCGGGGGTGGGTGATGGCAGCAGGCCGCGCCCCGGTTGTACGGTGAGCGCTAAATTCGGCACGCGATGTGGCGGTGAGCTGGCTGCGCGTGGCCGGATCCGGCGTTCCACGGTGTGCGTCCACAGCGGCACCGTGGGTGACGACGTCTCGCGTGCGCGGGGGGTCGCGGGGAGGTGGCGATGACCGCGTGGTCGTTCGCTCCATGGCTGATCGCGCTGCTCATCGCCGCTGGGCTGGGCGCGTTCGGCTGGTTCAGTGACTTCCGGAACCGGCGCAACCGGGAGAACGAGGCCGACCACGTGTCGTCCCAGGAGGACAACTAGCGATCCTTGCGCAGGTCGCGCGCGTCGAGGTGGCCGAACGGCGTCCGGTCCACCGTCGTGGCATCGCCCGCGCGCAGCGCCGCCGCCAGTTCGGTGAACCGCGCCGTGTGTGCGTCGGCCCGCCTGCGGGCGTAGTCGGCGGCCGAGTCCTTCGTCACCATGAACGCCCAGTCGCTGGACAGGGCGAGCAGTGCCTGCCGGGCCATGGCGTCCGCCACCGGGTCCCGGTACTCGCCGACCGTTGCGTCTACAGTGGACAACAGCTCGCGTTGTACGGCGGCGCCGGACTCGACGAGGTCGGCCACCTGCTCGCCGTCCCACACCCGCCAGTCCTTCCCGGACCCCCAGGACGACGCGGGCACGTCGACCGGAGGGCCGAGGTGGCCCGCTTCCAGCGCGCCGCGCAACGTAGTCACGCGCACGCCGGCCTCGGGCAGCGCGCGCAGCACGCCTTCCAGCCACGCGGGCCCCTCGTGCCACCAGTGGCCGTACAACTCGGTGTCGTAGGCGGCGACGACCAGGCCGGGCCGCGCGGTCAGCCGTGCGACGACGGTGTCCACGAAGTCCGTCACGTGCCGGGCGACGGCCCGCGCGGCCAGGTCGGGGTCGTAGGGCTTCTTGTCCTCAGGGGACACGTGCCGGCCGGTGACCCTGGCCGGTTTCAGGCCGGACGGGTGGTCGTAGGTGTGGAAGTCGCGGTACGCCGGGTCGCCCGGGTAGCCGGCCTTCGGCGACCACACGCGGTAGGTCACGTCCAGGTCGCGGGCGAAACACACGACGTCGCTGTCGCCCACCGGATGCGCGGCCCCGGTGCGGCCGTGCAGCGCCGGACCGTCCACCAGGAACCGGCGCACGCCGTGGGCGGCGTAGTCGTCCGCCATGCCGGGCGCGTAGCCGCATTCCGGCGCCCAGATGCCGTCCGGTGCGCGGCCGATGCGCAGCCGTGTGTCGGCGAGTCCGTTGCGCAGCGCGAATCCGCGCACCCGCGGATCGAGCAGCGGCTGGAACGGATGGGTCAGCGGGCCGCCGAGTAGTTCTACAACATTGTCGTCGACCAGGCCGCGCAGCACCGGCGAGAACCCGTGCCGCCAGCGGGTTTCGAACGTGGCCAGGGCCCGTGCGGCGGCCCGGTGCTCGGCGGCGGCCAGGCGCTGTAGGGCCGGGCCGGGCTGCCAGCGGCCGTGCCAGCGGGTGGCCGCGAAGTCGGCGCGCAGCGGCCATTCGCCCAGCCACGCGTGGAACTCGCGCAGGCAGTAGCGA
>DATEPR010000080.1:0-2994 GCA_035273045.1 Pseudonocardiaceae bacterium
CTACGGCGGCGGCATCCCGATCTGCCCGGACGCGGTCGGCGACGACGGCCTGCTGGACATCACCGTGGTCGGCGCGACCAGCCGCCGTGACCTGGTGGCGGTGCTGCCGCGGCTGCGCACCGGCCGGCACCTGGACCATCCCGCGGTGACCACATTGCGGGCACGGTCGGTGCACCTGGCCGGGCGGAACAAGTGGGTGGCGTACGCGGACGGCGAACGGCAGGCCCGGCTGCCGCTCACCGTCCGGTGCGTGCCGTCGGCACTGTCCGTGGTCGCGACCTAGTCGATCGAACCGCGCGGTACGACCCACTCGTGCGGCTGACCAGTCATGTTGCCGATCAGTTCGAAATCCTTGTCGTAGTGCAGCAGAACCAGCCCCCGCCGCTCGGCTGCTGCCGCTATCAGCAGGTCAGGGACCTTGCGGCCGCGGCAACCGGATTCGGCCAGCGCCCGTTGCACGCCGCCAGCACGCACTACGTCGTTGGGCTCGATATCGATCGTCACGAGGGTGCGGTTCGCTCGCAGCAGCGTGTCCCATTCCCGGGCATTGCGTGCTGATGCGCCCATCTCCAGGTCCGAGATCGTGCACCTGCCGAGGCTCGAACTGGCCATAAGCAGTCTCACCGCCAAGCGGACCGGTTCCTTGCCGGTCATCCGTGTCAGCACGCTGGTGTCGACCATATGGGTCAGCGCCACAGGTCCTCCCGGTCGATGAACTCCATGCTCGCCCACACGTCCAGTGCCGCGTCGATCTCCTCGCCACTGACGGTGCGGCCGATGGCGAGGTTCAGGGCGGCGTTGACGGTGTCCTTGATGGTCTTGGTGCCGAGGTGTTCCTGGGCGGCCGCCAGGGCTTCCTCGTCAAGATCGACCAGATGTTTCATGAGATCGAGTATATCTCGCGGTGCCGCTGGATATCCATCGGGTGAACGATCGCCCGGTTGGCAAGGTGTGACACCCTGGCAGGGTGGCTGATCGCCCCGGGCGTGCCCCGGCCGACGCGTACGCTGCGTCCCGTCGGCGCGCTGCTCGTCCCCAGTTGACCGAGTTCACCGGCGTGGTGCCGTTCGAGCTCGACCCCTTCCAACGGCGGGCGTGTGAGGCGCTGGAGGACGGCCACGGCGTGCTCGTGTGCGCGCCCACCGGTGCGGGCAAGACGGTGGTCGGCGAGTTCGCGGTGCACCTGGCGTTGGCCGAGGGGCGGAAATGCTTCTACACCACGCCGATCAAGGCGCTGTCCAACCAGAAGTACACCGATCTGGTGGCCCGCCACGGTGCCGCCGACGTCGGCCTGCTGACCGGTGACACGTCGATCAACGGCGGCGCCTCCGTCGTGGTGATGACCACCGAGGTGCTGCGCAACATGCTCTACGCCGGCTCCCCGACCCTGGACGGCCTCGCCTACGTGGTGATGGACGAGGTGCACTACCTGGCCGACCGGTTCCGCGGCGCCGTGTGGGAAGAGGTCATCCTGCACCTGCCGGACAGCGTCCGGCTGGTCAGCCTGTCCGCGACGGTGAGCAACGCCGAGGAGTTCGGCGACTGGCTGGTCGAGGTCCGCGGTGACACCACGGTCGTGGTGGACGAGCACCGCCCGGTGCCGTTGTGGCAGCACATGATGGTGGCCGGCCGGCTGCTGGACCTGTTCGCCGAGGCCAAGGACGGCGCCGAGTCGGGGCAGCCGCCGCAGGGCAGGCACGCCGCGATCAACCCGAACCTGTTGCGCCGCACCGAGGAACTGTCCCGGGCGCACGCGCCGTGGCCGCGCGGCCGGGGCCGTGGTGCGCCGGGCAGGGCCGCCAGGGTGCCCAGGTTCCGGCCGACGTCCCGGGTGGAGGTGGTGGAGCGGCTGGACGCGGCGCGTCTGCTGCCGGCCATCGTGTTCGTGTTCAGCCGGATGGGCTGCGACGCGGCCGTCGACCAGTGCGTGCGGGCCGGGCTGCGGCTGACCACGCCGGAGGAGGTCGACGAGATCCGCGCGATCATCGAACGGCGCACCGCCGACCTGCCCGACGCCGACCTGCGGGTGCTGGGCTACTGGGAGTGGCGGGACGCGCTGGAACGCGGCGTCGCCGGCCACCACGCCGGCATGTTGCCCGCCTTCAAGGAGACCGTCGAGGAACTGTTCGCCGGCGGCCTGGTCAAGGTCGTCTTCGCCACCGAGACGCTGGCGCTGGGCATCAACATGCCGGCCCGCACGGTCGTGCTGGAGCGGCTGGTGAAGTACAACGGCGAGGCGCACGTCGAGCTGACCCCGGGCGAGTACACCCAGCTCACCGGGCGGGCCGGCCGGCGCGGCATCGACGTCGAGGGCCACGCCGTGGTGCTGTGGCAGCCCGGGGTCGACCCGAAACAGGTGGCGGGCCTGGCGTCCACCCGCACCTACCCGCTCCGCTCGTCGTTCCGGCCCGGCTACAACATGGCCGTCAACCTGGTGCACCAGTTCGGCGCGGACGCGGCCCGGGAACTGCTGGAGATGTCGTTCGCCCAGTTCCAGGCGGACCGTTCGGTGGTCGGCCTGGCCCGCCGGATCGAGGCCAACGAGCGGGCACTGGCCGGGTACGCCGAGTCGATGACGTGCCATCTCGGCGATTTCCCCGAGTACGCGGCGCTGCGCCGCCAGGTGAGCGACCGGGAGAAGTACCTGGCGCGGCAGAACACCATGAGCCGCAGGGCCGAGGCGGCGGCGTCGCTGGAGCGGCTGCGCAAGGGTGACGTGATCGCCGTGGAGTCCGGTCGCCGGTCCGGCCTGGCCGTGGTGATCGACCCCGGACTCGACCCGCTGACCGAGCCGCGCCCGCTGGTGGTCACCGAGGACCGGTGGGCCGGCCGGCTGTCCGTCACCGACTTCGCCGCGCCGGTGCGGTCGTTGGGCCGGCTGCGGCTGCCCAAGCAGGTGGACGTGCGGTCACCCCGGTCCCGCCGGGAACTCGCGGACAGCTTGCGCAACGCTGGCATCGCCACGCCGGGCCGGCAGCGGCGCCGGGCGGGCGC
>DATEPR010000081.1:0-3158 GCA_035273045.1 Pseudonocardiaceae bacterium
GCTGATCATGATCGCGCCGCTGGTGTACCAGCCGCCGGGGCCGGGAGCGGTCAACTACGTGTGGGAGCCGGCGATCGGTTCCGCGCCGAAGATCTCCGGCATCGCGTTCGCGCCGCTCCAGCAGTTCGGCACGTGCAACTCCGAGCTCGGCGACCCGATGTCGGTGGCGCTGTACTGGTTCTGCGTGGCGATGTTCGGTCCGCTGCTGAGCACGCTGTGGCTGCGCGGGCGGGCCAGGCGGGACGGGTTCACCCCGCAGACCGGCTGGCACCTGCTGTTCGCCACCACCACGCTGGCCCTTTACGTGGTGCTGTTCCCGATCATCGAGTTCGCGTCGCTGCACCTGTTCGGCGACTCGACGACCGCGCTGGGCCACGGCACCCTCCGGCAGCTCCAGATCGTCACGGTGAGCACGTTCGTCACCGGCCTGGTGGTGGCCGGCGGCGCCGCGCTGCCGCTGCGGTCGGGCCGGCGGCTGACCGGCAGGCGGTGGCTGGTCGCCGGCCTGGGCCTGGTGCTGGCCATCGCCAGCGCGGCCGTGCTGGAGTTCCTCAGCTACCTGTCGCCCAAGCCCAGCTACGGCGCGCTGCTCATCATCGCGATCGGCCTGCTCGCGCTGGCCGTGGTGGAGCGGTGCGCGGTGTGCACGACGGTGGCGGTGGCGTTCACGGTCGCCGCGCTGGCGGCCAACGTGACCGGGTTCCGCGGTGCGGCGCGGTGGCTGGGCATCGGGCACGGCCAGTGGTCGTCACTGGCCACGGCGTTCGCCGACCTGACCGTGCCGGGCGCGATCCTGCTGCTGGGCGCGGTGGTCGGTGCCTGTGCGGCGGCGGGTCGCCGCGTGTGATCGGTCCTTCAGGGCGGCGATGGCTGGTCTGTATGACGCTGTGAGCTGTGGAGACATGTCAACCACGGTGATCGAGTCGAACACGGGTTCGATAGGCTGTGCTGGTACAGGCCCGCTACCGTTACCGCATCGAACCCACCGAGGTTCAGCGGTCGATGCTGGCCCGCACTTTCGGGTGCGTTCGGGTGGTGTTCAACGACGCCCTGTGCTGCCGGGAGGACGCCTGGCGGACCGGGGAGAAGATCACGCCCACGCAAGTGCAGCGGCGGGTGATCACCGAGGCGAAGACCACGCAGGCGCGTGCCTGGTTGTCGGACGTCGCGTCGGTGGCATTGGTGCAGTCGGTACGCGACGCGCACCGCGCCTACACCAACTTCTTCGACTCGGTGTCTGGCAAGTGGAGGGGACGGCGGATCGGCAGGCCGAGGTTTAAGTCCGGCAAGGACCCTCGGCAGGCTGCCCGGTACACCCGCAACGGGTTCAACATCCGGCCCGACGGCCGGTTGTATGTAGCCAAGATCGGGGATGTGAAGGTCCGCTGGTCGCGTGCGCTGCCCGCCCAGCCCAGTTCAGTCACGATCCTGCGGGAACCGGACGGGCACTTCTACGCCTCGTTCGTGGTCGCGATCGAACCCAGTCCGCTGCCCCCGGTCGAGCAGGAAGCCGGGATCGATCTGGGGATCGCACGGTTGGCGACGGTGGCCACCACCGCTGGTGGCCGACGCGACATCGCCAACCCGCGACACCTCGCCCGCACGCAGCGGAAACTGCGCAGGTTGGAGCGGGAGAAGGCACGCCGCGTCGCAGGCAGCGCCAACCGTGCCAAGACCCGGCGCAAGGTCGCCGCACAGCACGGCAAGGTCAGCCGAGCCCGGCGGGACTATCACCACAAGCAGGCCCTCACCGTGGTGCGCGAGAACCAAGCGATCCACGTCGAGGACCTGAACATCACCGGCATGGTGCGCAACCGGCGGCTGGCGCGCGCCATCCACGACGCCGGATGGGCACAGTTCGTCCGGCTCCTGCACGAGAAGGCCCAACGGTACGGTCGCACCGTGGTCACCGTGTCGCGCTGGCTGCCCTCCAGCAAGACCTGCTCGGACTGTGGGCACGTCATGGCCACCATGCCGCTGAGCATCCGATCGTGGATCTGCCCCGGCTGCGCGGCGGTGCACGACCGCGACCACAACGTCGCGAAGATCATCCTCGCCGCCGGGCGGGCGGAGAGACGAAACGCCTGCCGAGCCCAGGTAAGACCTTCCTTCGGGCAGGCGCGGGGTGATGAAACAGGAAGCAGCCCAGACGCGGCATAGCCGCGTGGGAATCCCTGGTCTTCGGGCCAGAGAGCACGTCAAGATGGCGCAATGCTCACCGTGCGCGGCGTAGTCGACCGGGTCGGTCCCACGCTGCTGCGTGCCGTGTTCACCGTCGACGAGCCGGGTCCGGTGAGCGACGTGGTGATCGCCGAACCGGGCAGGCACACCCACCTGGCAGCCGGCGACCTGGTGCTGGGCGTCGCGGTCGGCACCGGCAGGGACGCCGTGGAACTGGTCCGGCACGCCGGCGAGCGGGGTGCGGCCGCGGTGCTGTTGAAGCCGCCGGTGGCGGCCCAGTCGACGGTGTTGGGCGCCGGGCGGTCGGCCGGCACGTCGGTGGTCGAGGTGCGGTCGGGCACCGGCTGGGCGCAACTGGTGTGGCTGCTGCGGACCGTGCTGGACGCGGAGGCCACCGAGACCGACGGCGACGACGCCGATCCCGGCGGGCTGGGTGACCTGTTCCGGTTGGCGGACGCCGTCGCCGCGGTGATCGACGCGCCGGTCACCATCGAGGACGCCAGTTCCCGCGTGCTCGCCTACTCGGCCCGGCAGGACCGGACCGACCCGGCGCGGGTGTCCACGATCATGGGCCGGCGGGTGCCGGACGACGTGCTCGCCCGGTTCCGGTCCCGTGGCGTGTTCCGCGAACTGTCCCGCGGTGGCAACCCGATCTACGTGGCGGCCCAGCGGGACGGCACGCTGCCCCGGCTGATCGTGCCGATCCGGATGGGCGGTGAACTGCTCGGCTCGATGTGGGCCGTCGTGCCGGGCAGGGTGCCGGACGCGCGGGCGGCCGCGTTCGCCGACGCCGGGTCGGTGGTGGCGCTGCACCTGTTGCGGCGGCGGGCCAGGGTCGACGTGGAACGGCGGCACTCCGCGGAACGGGTGCGGGCGCTGCTGGAGGGCGCCGGCAGCGTGCGGGTGGCCATCGCCGAGCTGGACCTGGCCGACGTGCCGCACCGGGTGGTGGCGATCGACGCCGCAGGCGGGCTGGC
>DATEPR010000082.1:0-5185 GCA_035273045.1 Pseudonocardiaceae bacterium
CTGCACGTGCTCACCGGCACCGGCCCGTCCGGCGTGATCACCCGCGAGGACGTACAACGGGCGACAGCCGAACCGGAACCGGTCCGCACGGTCGTCGGTTCGCCGGAACGGGAACGCCGGGTGCCGGTCAAGGGTGTCCGCAGGGCGACGGCCCAGGCCATGGTGTCGAGCGCGTTCACCGCGCCGCACGTCACCGAGTTCCTGACCGTCGACGTGACACCGATGATGGAACTGCGGGCCAGGCTGAAGTCCGACCCCCGGTTCGCCGGGGTGCGGCTGACACCGCTGGCGTTCGCCGCCAAGGCGGTGTGCCTGGCGGTCCGCCGCACGCCGGACGTGAACGCCACCTGGGACGAGCAGACCGGCGAGATCGTCTACAAGTCCTATGTGCACCTGGGCATCGCGGCCGCCACCCCCCGCGGCCTGGTGGTGCCGAAGATCCGCGACGCGGAACAGTTGTCCCTGGCCGAACTGGCCGCCGCACTGGAGGACCTGACCACGACCGCCCGCGAAGGCCGGACACCACCGGCGGACATGCTGGACGGCACGTTCACCATCACCAACGTCGGCGTGTTCGGCGTGGACACCGGCACGCCGATCATCAACCCCGGCGAATCGGCGATCCTGGCGTTCGGCGCCATCCGCGACACGCCGTGGGTGGTGAACGGCCAGATCGTCCCACGCAAGGTGTGCCAGTTGTCGCTGAGCTTCGACCACCGGGTCGTGGACGGCGAACAGGGCTCCCGCTTCCTGGCCGACGTAGGCGCCCTACTGGCCGACCCAGCAACGGCAATGACGTACTGACGAGGCGGGCCGGCCCACCAACGGGCCGGCCCGCTCATCAATTCCCATGGCCGGGCCGTGGACACACCCCACTGGCCATCGACCCGCGCCTGTCGCGATCGCCTATCGGCCGACCCGGACCCGCAGACGGCCACGACCACCCTCGAGATCATCCGCCGCCTCACCCGGATGATCGCCAGCCAGGCCCACCGCGCCATCCGACGCGAACACACTGCCGTGGTGGCGTGACAAGCCATCCGAGCGTCCAGAGGGCAGCCCCCACCCTCCCGGGGGCGGCCCTTGGCCAGTCTATCGCCGCAGGTCAGCTGGGTGGGGTGGAAATGCGCGGCCTGTGGATAGCCGGGCCGGCTGTGGACAACTTGCCGTTCGCGCGGCCAAGCCGTTCGACGTCATGGGTCTTGCCGGCACGGTGGCGACGCTCGAAGCACCAGTTGTCACAGCCGTTCGATGATCGTGGCGTTCGCCAGGCCACCGGCCTCGCACATCACCTGCAAGCCGTACCGCGCGCCCCGCTGTTCCAGCGCGTTCACCAGCGTCGTCATGATCCGGGCTCCGCTGGCGCCCAGTGGGTGGCCGATCGCGATGGCGCCGCCGTTGACGTTGATCTTCTCGTCCGGCACGCCGGTTTCCCGCTGCCAGGCCAGCACCACGGACGCGAACGCCTCGTTCACCTCGAACAGGTCGATGTCGTCAATGGTGAGGCCGGCCCGCTGGAGCACCTTGCGGGTGGCGGGGATGACGCCGGTGAGCATGTACAGCGGGTCGTCGCCGACGACGGCGAAGCTGTGCAGCCGCGCCCTGGGCCGGAGGCCGAGTTGGGCGGCGCGTTCGCTGGTGGTGATGAGCAGCGCGGCGGATCCGTCGTTGATGGGGCTGCTGTTGCCCGCGGTGACGTTCCAGGTCAGTTGGGGGAAGCGGGCGGCCATGGCGTCGCTGTGGAAGGCGGGGCGCAGGCCGGCCATGACGTCCAGGGTGCCGCCGGGCCGGATGGTCTCGTCGGTGGTGATCTCGCGGACCGATCCGTCCGCCTGTGGTGCCTTGATCGGCACGATCTCGTGCGCGAACCTCCCGTCGGCAGCGGCTTGGGCGGCCTTGGCGTGGCTGGCCAGTGCGAACGTGTCCATCTCGGTCCGGGTCAGGCCCCATTTCGCGGCGACCAGTTCGGCGCTGATCCCTTGTGGCACCAGGCCTTCCGGGTAGCGGGCGGCGATCAGCGGACCGAACGGGTCCTTCCCGGCCGGGACGTTGGACCACATCGGCACCCGGCTCATCGATTCGACGCCACCGGCGATGACCACGTCGTAGGCGCCGGCGAGCACGCCCTGGGCGGCGAACGACACGGCCTGTTGGGACGAGCCGCACTGCCGGTCGACGGTGGTGGCCGGCACGGTCTCGGGGAGGCCGGCGGACAGCCATGCCCATCGCGTGGTGTTCATGGCCTGCTCGCCCACCTGGTCGACGCTGCCGCCGATGACGTCGTCGACGGTCGCCGGGTCGATCCCGGTTCGTTCGACGAGGGCGCCGAGGCTGGTGGCGAACAGGTCCACGGGGTGCACCCCGGACAGTGCGCCACCCGGCTTGCCCTTGCCCACCGGTGTGCGGACGGCTTCGACGACGACGGCGTCCCGCATGACGATCACCCTCCAGTGAGTTGGAAACCTGAACCCAGGATACCCGGGCTAGTTGGACAATCCAACTCGATGGCGCGCGTGGCTAGGCTGGTGCAAGACGTGCGCTGGGAGGTCGGAATGTCGTTGGCTGACGGTTCTCCGGTGCGTGCCAAGCGATTGCCTCGGCACGTGCGGGAACGCCAGATCCTGGACGCCGCGGTGCACGTCTTCTCCCGCTACGGCTACCACGACGCGTCGATGGACGAGATCTCCGAGGTGGCCGGCATCTCCAAACCGATGCTGTACGCCTATGTCGGCGCCAAGGAGGACCTGTTCGCCGCCTGCATCCACCGCGAGGCGGCCCGGTTGCTGGAGGCGATCGCCGGCGGCATCGAGGCCGGCCAACCCCCGGACGTCCAGTTGTGGAGCGGGCTGCGCTCGTTCTTCGGTTTCGTCGGTGAACACCGGGAGAGCTGGCGGGTGCTGCACCGCCAGTCCATCGCCCAGGGCGGGCCGTTCGCCCAGGAACTGATGGCGATGCGGCAGCGGGCGATCGACCTGGTCGCCGCGATCGTGACGCGCACCGGCACCGACGAGGGCGTCGGCCGGGCCGCGCAGGTGGCCGGCGAACCGCTCGCCGCGGCCCTGGTCGGCGCCAGCGAGTCGCTGGCCGACTGGTGGCTGGACCATCCGGAGGAGTCGCCGAGTTCGATCGCGGCGCGGCTGATGAACCTGGTGTGGATGGGTTTCGGGAACCTGGTCGAGGACAGGGTGTGGAAGCCGCCTAAGGAGTGATCCGCCCGGTCACGTGCGGCCGGCCGGTGCGCCGGTCGGCGAGGGTGAACTCGTCGCCGGTGACGGTGAGCGTGACCGTGGCGGGCAGCAGGATGGGCAGCTTGAACCGCACGTCGACGGTGTACGCGGCGGGCAGCGAGCCCTCGAAGAACGCCAGGCACCTCGCCATCGACCACATGCCGTGCGCGATCGCCCGCCGGAAGCCGAACAGGCGCGCGGTCAGCGGGTGCAGGTGGATCGGGTTGCGGTCGCCGGACACGTCGGCGTAGCGGCGGCCGGCGTCGGCGGGCACCTGCCACACCGCGTCCGGGTGGGCCGGCGGCTCGTCCGCGTGTTCCGTGGGCCGCGCCGCCGCCTGCTTGGCGCGGCGCAGGTAGGTGCTGGTCTCCGACCAGACCGGCTCACCGTCCGCGAGCACCTCGCTGACCAGGTCGAACTGGGTGCCCCGCTCGTGCGGCCGCAGGTTCTCGGCGCGGGTGCGCAGTACGAGCGGCTCGTCGGCGCGCAGTGGCCGGGTCTGGCTGATCCGGTTCGCCACGTGCACCAGGCCGATCATGCCGAACGGGAAGTCGGCCGACGTCATCAGCGCGACCTGGAGGCCGAACACCAGCACGTGCGGGTAGGTCGCGGGCAGTTCGTCGGACAGCCGGAAACCGCAGACGCGGTCGTACGCGGCCAGGTTCGCCCGGTCCACCACGACGCCGGACCGGGACAGCCCGCCACCGGGCAGTTCGCCGCCGCGCCGGCCCGGCCGGATCGAGTCCAGTGCCGCCTTGCCGAACAGGGCGGTCAGGTTCGGTGCGGCAGCCAGTTCGGTGTCGGCCATGTCATGCTCCCAGCAGGCTCTGCCCGCACACGCGGACGACGTTGCCGTTCACCCCGGACGACGCCGGATTGGCGTACCAGGCAATGGTTTCCGCCACGTCCACCGGCAGCCCGCCCTGGGCCATGCCGTTCATCCGCCGGCCGGCCTCGCGGATGAACAACGGGACGGCCGCGGTCATCCTCGTCTCGATGAAGCCCGGCGCGACCGCGTTCACCGTGCCGCCCTGGCGGGCCAGTTTCGGCGCCAGCGCGGCGACCATGCCGATCACGCCGGCCTTGGACGTGGCGTAGTTGGTCTGCCCGACGTTGCCGGCGATGCCGGCGATCGACGACACCCCGACGATCCGGCCGCCGTGCCGCAGTGTCCGCCTGCCCAGCAGGGTTTCGTTGATCCGCAACTGGCAGGCCAGGTTCACGGCCAGCACGGCGTCCCACCGGTCGGCGTCCATCCGGCCCAGCGTGCGGTCGCGGGTGATACCGGCGTTGTGCACCACGACGTCCACGCCGCCGTGCCGGCTGGCGAGGTGGTCGGTCAGTTTCGCCGGCGCGTCGTCCGCGGTGATGTCCAGTTGCAGCGCCTCGCCGCGCACCCGGTTGGCCACGGCCGACAGGTCGGCGCCCTGGGCGGGGACGTCCAGGCACACCACGTGCGCGCCGTCGCGGGCCAGCACGTCGGCGATGGCCGCGCCGATGCCCCGGGACGCGCCGGTGACCACCGCGACCTTACCGGCCAGTGGTGTCTCCCAACTGTCCGGGTCGACGACGCCGTCCTTCACCGCGCCGACCCGGACCACCTGGCCGGACACGTACGCGGACTTGGCGGACAGCAGGAACCGCACGGTTGACTCGACGGCGTCCTCGGCGCCCTTGGCCACGTAGACCAGTTGGGCGGTGGCGCCCCGGCGCAGTTCCTTGCCCACCGAGCGGGTGAAGCCCTCCAGCGCTCGCTGGGCGATCTTCTCCGCGGCCGGCGTGACGCTCTCCGGTGGCGTGCCGAGCACCAGCACCCGGCCGCACCCGGCGACGCCGCGGATCACCGGGTGGAAGAAGTCGTGCAGTTGCCGCAACTGTTCCGGCGCGGTGATGCCGGTGGCGTCGAACACGAGCGCGCCATAGCGGGTGTCCACAGTGGATTTTTCCGGCTCGGTGAG
>DATEPR010000083.1:0-6039 GCA_035273045.1 Pseudonocardiaceae bacterium
GCGACCTGACCGTCAGCCCGACCGGTGACGTGCACGCCGTAGCGCTGGGCGTCGGACCCGGCCTGTTCGGGATCGAGTGGGACTGGCCGCCGGTGATCCCCGCACCGGCCGGCGAGCGGATCCCGGTCCGGCAGGCCGACGTTCAGAGCGCGAACGCGTCCGTCCACAACTGACCGCGCCGCCCGGTCAACGCCTCCAGCAGGGCCGCCGCCTGGCTGTCGGTCAGCGACGCCACGAAGTCGACCACGGCCCGGCCCCTGGCCAGCGCGCGCACCGCGTCCGGGCTGGTCAGCGCCTCGCCGGTGGCGCCGACCAGCAGGTCCGGTTCGGCCACGGCCAGTGAGGCGTACTGGTGCTCGGCCAGCTCCACCAGTTCGTGCAGCCGGCGCGGCAGCCGTTCCGCCTGCCGCCGGTCGGCCGCCCACTGCTCCAACTCCTCCACCAGTGAGGTGAGCAGCCGGGCCTGGCCGCGCTGGTTCAGCGCCAGGTCCGGGCGCAGCAGCACGAAGCGCCGGTGCACGAACTTCAGCACCTGCACCTCGTGCCAGGCCGCGGTGGTCAGCAGCACGTGACCGGACCGGGTCGCCGGGTCGGCGCTCACGATCACGCCGTCCACCAGCCGGGCCGTCCAGCGCGCGGAGAACCGGGCCAGCGACTGCTCCGCGGCGACCGAACCGTCGAACGGCACCGCCAGCAGCCCCTCCACCAGCTCGACCCGCACCCTGGTCACGGCCTCGGCGAAGGCGTCGTCGTCCACCGCCCACGAGTCCCGCTGGTGCAGCCTGCGCCGCAACCCCTCCAGGGCGCGGCCGGGCAGCCGCTGCTCCACGGCCAGCGCGTGGTCGTCCAGGTCGGCGAGTTCGGCCGCGTGTGCCAGCCACTGGCCGAACTCGGCGGCCACCGTGGCGTGCTGGAGCACGCCGACCCGGTGGAAGTCGTCCAGGTCGTGGATGGCGTAGGCGATGTCGTCCGCGGTGTCCATCACGGACGCCTCGACGGTCTGCTGCCACGGCTCGAGCCGGTCGCCGAACGCCTCCCGCGCCTGCACCAGGTCGACCAGTTCGGTGACGTAGGCGCCGAACTTGGCCGAGCCGGAACCCGGTGCGTCGGGCGGTTCGCTGGCCCCGCGCGGCGGCACCGGCATCGCGCTCGGATGCGGTGCCGGGTAGCGCAGCCGGGTCCACGGATACTTCAGCAGCGCGGCCCGCACCGCGGCGGTCAGGTCCAGGCCGACGCCGCTGGGGCCGCGGGTGTCGGTCGTGGTGACGATCCGGAACGACTGGGCGTTGCCCTCGAAGCCGTCCGGCAGGTTGAACCGGTGCCGGGCGATCCGGTCCAGGATCTCCTCGCCGAGGTGGCCGAACGGCGGATGGCCCAGGTCGTGCGCGAGCGCCGCGGCCTCCACCACGTCCACGTCGCACCCGCCCAGCTTGGCCACCAGGCCGGCGGTCTCCTGGTCGGCGACCAGCCGTTCCGCGACCGCCCTGGCGATCTGCGCGACCTTCAGGCTGTGCGTGAGCCGGTTGTGCAGCAGCAGTCCGGAACCGGTCGGGCTGACCACCTGCGTGACACCGGCCAGCCGGCCGAAGAACGGCGAGCTGGCCACCCGGTCCCTGTCCACCCGGTACGGGCTGGCCACCAGGTCGCCCGGTGCCGGCTGCTGGCGCCAGCGGCGGGCCGTCCTGCTCTCGTTCTCCGCCGCCATGGACCAACCGTAGCCGGTCGCCTGTCCGTGTGATTCGTGAACGTGATCTTGCGGAACAAGGCTAGCCTAACCTAACTTAGGCATCCTTGATCGCCGCCGCCGAGGATGAGGATGCCGCAACGACTCTGCCTGGTCGCGCTCAACCCGACCGACTCCGTGACCGACGGCTTCCTGCCGGCCGCGGCGGCACTCGGCCTCCGGGTCACCGTGCTCACCGACCAACCGGACGCGCACGCCCGCGCCTACGCCGGCCGGCCGCACGCGCCGGACGAGATCGTCGGGTGCGCCGTGCGCGACCACCGGGCGATCATCGACCACGTCGACCGGCACGACCGGCCGGCCGCCGTGTTCAGCAACAGCGACCACCTGCAGACCCAGACCGCGCTCGCCGCGGCCTACGCCGGCCTGCCGGCCAAGGACTGGCGGGTGGCGTTGCGCGCCAAGAACAAGGCGCGCTGCCGCCGGCATCTCGCCCGCGCCGCGGTGGACTCGGTGTGGTGCGCGGAGATCCGGCCCGGTGAGACGGTCGGGGACGCGCCGTTCCCGTGTGTGGTCAAGCCACGGGAGGGGGTCGCCAGCGAGGACGTCGTGCTGGTCACCGACCCGGCCGAACTGGCGTCGGCGTGCGCGGACATCTGGTCGCGCCGGCCGGAACCGTTGGTGGTCGAGGAGTTCCTCGCCGGTGAGCTGCGCTCGCTGGAGACCATCGGCGACGGTGCGACGCTTCGGGTGGTGGGTGGCTTCCGCACCACGCTGTCCGCGCCGCCGTACTTCGTGGAGCGGAGCATGGTGTTCGACCCGGAGCCGGACGCGGAACCGGTGCTGGCCCAGTTGGCCGCACTGGGCGTGGGTTTCGGCGCCTGCCACACCGAGTACGTGGTGTCCGGTGACCGGGTCCGGCTGGTCGAGGTGAACTACCGGATCATCGGCGACCAGTGCGACCTGCTGCTCGCCGAGGCCACCGGCAGCCCGTTGTTCGAACACGTGCTCCGCGTCCACCTCGGCGAACCACTGCCACCGGCACCGTCCGTCCCGCCGATCGCGGCGCGGGTGGACTGGCCGTGCGTGGACCGGGACGGCCTGCTGGTCGACGCTCCCCCGCCGGTCGACGAGCAGCGGGACGACGTGCACGTGGTGTACCGGCCGCTGCGCGCGGTCGGCGACGAGGTCGTCCTGACCAACACCAACCGGGACTACCTCGGCGTCCTCCGCACCACCGGGCCGGATCGATCCACAGTGGACTCGATGGCCGCCGAGTTCATGAACGCGCACCACTGGGGCATCCGGTGACTCTCCTGGGTGCGGTGCTGGACACGTTGCTGCGTGAGGACTTCCTCGGCCTGCGCTCGCGCGGTTCCGTTGTGGACGGTTCGCTGCGCGTCGGGCTCGCCGGTCACGACGTGGCGATCCCGGTGCGGCCGGACGGCTTCCAGTGCGACATCGCGACGGCCGCCCCGGAGCTCACCTGCGACGGCAGGCGCCTGACCGAACTGGAGCCCGTGCTGGCCGTGCTCCGCGAGGCCGTGCCCGGCGACGACCTGGACGGCTTCGACGCCTTCGCCACCGAATGCCGCGACGCGCAGGCCACGGCACGACTCCAGCGGGACAACCCGGCGACCACCGGCCCGCTGCGCCACGACCTGCTCGCCGCCCGCCTCGGCCATCCCGTCTACCCGACCGGGCTGGCCAGGCGCGGGATCAGCCCGGCCGACCAGTTGCGCTACGCGCCCGAGTACGGTCCGACGTTCCCGCTGCGCTGGGCCGCGGTCCGGGCGTCCTCGGTGGCGGCCGCCGGCACGCTGCCCGACTGGTGGCCGACCGCCGCCGAACTCGGCATGCCCGCCGATCTGGTGCCGTTTCCGGTGCACCCGCTGACCGCGCGGCACCGGCTCACCGTCGCGGACGCCGTCCACGTGACCCCGACGCTGTCCATGCGCACCGTCGCCGTGCTCGCCGACCCCGGCACGCACGTCAAGCTGCCGCTGCCGACCAGCACCCTGGGCCTGCGCAACCGGCGCACCATCAAACCGGGCACGCTGCCCGACGGCGCGATCATCGGCCGGCTGCTGGCCGCCGTGCTGGCCGCCGAACTGCGGTTCGCCGACCGGATCGTGCTCGCCGACGAGCAGACCTACGCGCACGCCGGTGACGAACTGCTGGGCTACCTGGTGCGCAGGGTCCCGCCCGGCGGCATCCCGCTGGCCGCCCTGCCGGCGCCCACCGGGACAGGCGGCCTGGTGGTGGACGAACTCGGCGACCGGGTCGCCGTGGTCACCGAGTATCTGGCGCTGCTGCTGGACTTCCAGGTCACGCTGCTGCTGCGCTACGGCGTCGCGCTGGAGTCCCACCAGCAGAACGTGTCCCTGCTGCCCGGCCGGCCGCTTCGGTTGCTGCTCAAGGACAACGACGGTCCACGGCTGCACCCGGGACGCCTGTGGCGGGGCCTGGGCGACTGGCCGCCGGGCGGTGATCCGGCCCTGCTGGACGACCGCAGGATCGTGGTCGACTCCCCCGGCCCGCTGATCGACCTGTTCAGCACGATCACGCTGCACCTGTGTGCCGCCGCGATCGTGTTCACCGTCGGCGGGATCGACCGTCGCCTGGTGCGCGACCTGTTGTGCGCGGCCATCGAGCGCCACCCGGACAGCAGGGACCGCAGGCTGCTGGTCGACCGCACCCTGTGCGCCGACCGGCTGCCGGTCAAGGCGATGGTCACCGCGGGCACGCTGCTGTCCAAGCAGCGGTCCGGTGCCGCCGACGTCAACAAGTGCTACCTGCACACCGGCCCGAACTATCTCAGGAGCCTCTGACGTGTCCACCCCGACCATCGGCGCGCCGGCCGTGTCCGCCGATCACGTGGTCGCCCACAACCTGCTCAACTGCTACGTCCGGGAGATCAACCCCGGTGTGCTCGACGGTGGCCACCTGGTGGTGCCGCTGCCGCGCACCGGACGCGCCCTGCGGGTCGAGGTTCGCCGCCGGTCGCTGTCCGGTGCGCACCGGTTCACCGGTCCGGCGCGCACCGAGCACGGCGCCGAGGCCGCCTGGTGGGAGGTCGCCGAACTGGTCGCCGCCGAACTGACCGCGATCACCGGCGTCGCCAACGACGAGTTCACCGCCCAGGTCGCGGCGAGCCACGAGGTGACCGAAACCGCGCTGTGCCAACGGTTTCACGAACATCCCGACCCGTACCTGGCGTCCGAGCAGTCGCTCCCGCTCGGCCACCGCTTCCACCCGTCACCCAAGGCGCGGACCGCCACTCGGGGCGACTGGCGCGACTACGCCCCGGAGACCGGGAGCCGGATCGCGCTGCGCTACCTGGCCGTGCCGGCGGACCTGGTGCTGGAGTCGGGCGAGTTGGGCGCGATCGACGCGCTGCGCCCGGTGCCGGCCGGTCACCGGCTGTTGCCGGTGCACCCGTGGCAGTTCGACCTGCTGAACGTCGCCGACGACCGGCTGCTGGACCTGGGCACCGGCGGCCCGTTGTGCACGCCGACGTCGTCGGTGCGCACCCTGCACGGCCCGACCGGTTTCCTGAAGTTCAGCCTGAACGTGCGGATCACCAACTGCGTACGCAGGAACGCGGTCTACGAGCTGGCGTCCGCGGTCGCGCTGACCGGCCTGCTGGACCGGATCGACCTGCCCGCGCGGGTGCTGCGTGAGCCCGGCTACCGCACGGTCGACCTGCCCGGCCTGCGGGACGGTCTCGGCGTGATCGTGCGCGACGACGTCACCGGCCACCTGCCGGCCGCCGCGACCCCGCTGCTGGCCGCCGCGGTCGCCGACGAGTACCCGCTGTCCGACGCACACGTGTCCCGGCTGGCCGGCGCCGACGTGCTCGGCTGGTGGGCGGCGTACCTGCGGCTGCTGGTGCCGCCCGTGCTGGCCACGTGGTTCGACCACGGTGTGGTGCTGGAGCCGCACCTGCAGAACGTGCTGGTCTGCGTCGCCGGTGACGGGATGCCGGTGCGGCTGCTGTTCCGCGACCTGGAGGGCACCAAACTGGTCGCCGACCGGCACGCCGCCACCCTGGCCGCGCTGCCGCCGGACGTCGCGGCCTCGCTGGCCTACACCAGGGAACAGGCGTGGCGCCGGGTCGCGTACTGCCTGCTGGTCAACCACGTCGCCGAGTTCGTCGCCGCGCTGGCCGACCTGCGGCCCGAACTGGAGCCGGACCTGTGGGCGCTGGTCCGCCGGGAACTGGCCGGGCTGCCCAGGCTGCCGCCGGAGGTGGCCGCCGTCCTGGCCGGCGGGCCGGTGCCGGCGAAGGCGAACCTGCTGGCCCGGTGGCGGCGCACCAACGACCGCGGCGCGGGCTACGTGCCGATCCGGCT
>DATEPR010000084.1:0-13498 GCA_035273045.1 Pseudonocardiaceae bacterium
GCCCGAGTTCGGCGACGATCGCCAGGTC
Source organism: Pseudonocardiaceae bacterium (assembly GCA_035273045.1). Taxonomy (GTDB): domain Bacteria; phylum Actinomycetota; class Actinomycetes; order Mycobacteriales; family Pseudonocardiaceae; genus DATEPR01. Next base: position 29 of record DATEPR010000084.1, read on the forward strand.
GTAGCGGTGCGGACCGGCCGGCCAGCGCATCGCGTTGGCGCGCTCGTTGACCATCGAGTCGAACCCGGCGCACAGCACCGTGGCGAACCAGGAGCCGCCGGACACCCGGCCCAGGTCCAGTGACCGCAACCGGCCGGACAGCAGCGCCGAACCCACCGTCGCGGCGGCGGCCAGCGGGTCGCCGGGCACGGCCAATGCCCTGGCCAGATCGTTGCCGGTGCCCGCGGGGACCACGGCGAGGGCGGTCGCGCTGCCGGCGCACGCCTGGAGTGCCACGTGGGCCAGACCGTCGCCGCCGAGCGTGACCAGCACGTCGACCTGGTCGGCGACCGCCTTCCTGGCCAGCACCGCGCTACCTTCTGCCGAGTCGGCGACCAGTGTGTCCAGGCGGTCCACGGACTGGCGGAGAGTGGCGGCCACCCGCCCGGCGACACGAGCGGCGGCACCCATCCCGGCGGCGGGGCTGACCAACAGGGCGGCGATCACCGGCAGATCATGGCATTCGCCGCACCCCACCCATCAGGTGACGTCGTCGTAGCTGAACGGTTCCTCGCTGACCGGTTCCGGCTCGTTCAGCGGCGACGCCTCGTCGTCGGACAGGCCATCCCAGCCCTCGTCGACCCGCTCCTGCGCCTTCCGCCTGTCGTGCACCCTGGCGATCTGGATGGCCAGTTCGAGCAGGATCGTCAGGCCGCCGGCCAGCGCGGTCATCGAGATCGGGTCCTGGCCGGGCGTGGCGAACGCGGCGAACACGAACAGGCCGAAGATCATGCCGCGGCGCCAGCGCCTGAGCTTCTCGTAGTGCAGGACGCCGACCAGGTTGAGCATGACCACGACGAGTGGCAGTTCGAAACTGACGCCGAAGATCACCAGCAGGTTCAGCATGAACCCGATGTAGGCGGTCGCGGCGAGTGCGGTGACGAACTGGCTGCCGCCGACGTTGGACAGCACCTTCAGCGCCTCGGGGAGCACCAGGTAGGCCATCACCGCGCCACCGGCGAACAGGAAGACCGCGGTGCTCACGAAGGTGAGCGCGTACTTGCGCTCCTTGCGGTACAGGCCCGGGGTGATGAACGCCCACAGCTGATAGAGCCACGCCGGGCTGGTCAGCACCACACCCGCGGCGACGCCGACCTTGAGCCGGATGACGAAGCCCTCGAACGGCTGTGTCTGCAACAGCGCACACGGCCGGCCGTTGAAGCTGACCCGCTGGCCGACCGGAAGGGCGCAGTACGGATCGTTCATCAACTGGCCCAGCGACGGGATCGGGCCGATGCGGTACGAGAACCACAGGAATCCGACGATGCCGCCCAGGATCACGGCCAGTGCCGCGAAGCCGAGCCGCCGCCGCAGTTCGTAGAGGTGCTCGATCAGCGTCATCGTGCCGTCGGGGTTGAACCGACGGCTACGGCGTTGCTTCGCTTCCCGGCGCCCGCCAGCCGGGCGGAGCGGGTTGTGCTCCACCTGTCTGTCCGTTCGTCGTCAGCAGCTCAGCGCTGCTGCTGGTCAACCTGGCCGTTGGCCTGTTCCGCCGGGGTGGGCGTGGCGAACGGTGCGCTGGTGGACTGCTGCTGGTTGGCGATCTGCTGCGGCGGCGCCGGGGTGGTCCCGGGGTTCGCCGCTGCGTCGTCGTCCTGCAGTCCCCTGGTCTCCGCCTTGAAGATACGCATCGACTTGCCGATGCCACGAGCCGCGTCAGGCAGCCGCTTGGCGCCGAACAGAACAATGATCAACACGGCGATGATCAGCAGATGCGGCCAGCCGAATCCGTTTAGCACGGTGGTCCTCCCGTTTCCTACGCTCCCGTCGATGGTACGCGGGGCTGTGGTTGGCGACCTATGCCCAATTCAGAGTGTTGACCACTACTGGATACGGCGACGCCGAGAGCCGCCGTTCGGGCGCGCAGCATGCCGCCGCGGTCGGTAACGTAGCCGTCCAGTGCCCGCCTGGCCTGCCCGAACCGCCGCGCGGCGCCATGAACCCGCAGGCCCACGAGGACGAGCAGGACGAGGCCGACGGCGAGCAGCCCGATCAGGATCGGTACGAACGGCACCGCACTACCGTAGCCGGGTCAGGTTGCCGGCAGGTGATCAGTCCTGGCCACTGCGTTGCGCGCCCGTGACAGGACGGCGTCGGCCAGTTCGGCGGGTGCCTCGACCACGACGTCACCGGCCTGCGCCAGCACCAGCCGGACCAGCCACGACGTGTCGGTGTAACGCATCCGGACCCGGGCGCTGCCACCCTCCAGCTCGGTGAGTTCCTCGACCGGGTAGTACTCGGCGATCCACCGGCCGTCCGGCAGCAGCACCAGCACGGCCTCCCGCTGGTCGGGCTCCGGCCGGTACAGGCCCTCGGACACGTCGTGCGGGGTGGCGTGCGGCGGTGGGGCGGCCGGTTCGTCCAGTTCGGTGATCTCGTCGATCCGGTCCAGCCGGAACAGCCGGACGCCCTCGGCGAGCCGGCACCACGCCTCCAGGTAGCTGCGGCCCTCGACGAGCAGGATCCGCATCGGGTCGACGGTCCGGTCGGTGATGTCGTCCCGGGACGCCGTGTAGTAGCGGATCCGCAGCGCGTGCCGGTCGTGCAGCGCCCGCAGCACCACCTGCCGGGTCCGCTCGGTGGCCTCGGTCTCCCGCATGGCCAGGCCGACCACCACACCGGCCGGCCGGGCCTGGCCGACCGCCGACTCGATCTTGGCCAGGCTGCGCCGGACCGCGTCGGTGTCCACCACACCCGGGGTGTCGGCGAGCGCGCGCAGCGCCACCAGCAGGGACGTCGCCTCGGCCGCGGTGAGCCGCAGCGGCCGGCGCATCCCGGCGTCGTAGGTGACGGTGATCGTGTCGCCCTCGAAGGAGAGGTCGATCAGGTCGCCGGGGCCGTAGCCGGGCAGGCCGCACATCCACAGCAGTTCCAGGTCCTTGCGCAACTGCTTGGGCGTGACCCCGAAGTCGGCGGCCGCCTCGTCCACCGGGATGCCCGGCCGGGCGATCAGGTAGGGCACCAGGGCCAGCAGCCGGGGCAGGCGGTCGGTCGCCGCGCCGGTCCCGGCCCTGCTCACCGCGTTCATCTGGCGTTCATCTCCGACGTCCCCCCGGCAGTCGCCCGCTCCTGCGCGTCCAGCGCCCCCAGCAGTCGTTCCCGGACGGCCTTGCGCAGCACGTCCGGTTCCAGCACCACCACGTCCGCGCCGTGCCCGGCCAGCCAGCCGGCCGCCGACTCGGGGAAGCGCAGTTCGACGGTCAGCTCGTCGCCCTGCTCGCCGTCCAGTTCCCGGGGTCCGACGACGGTGGCCTGCCGCCGGACGCCGTGCGCCCGGCCCGCGGCCACCCACAGCCGCGCGGTGGTGGTCGGGCGGGTGTCCTGCTGCTGCCCGCCGAGCACGTGTTCCAGCAGGTTGACGCCCGGCGGCCGCTCCACGACGCCGGGTTTGCCGATCGGCCGGACGTCGCCGACCACCCTGCTCAGCCGGAAGCAGCGGGGCGCGTCGCGGTCCCGGTCCAGGCCGACGACGTACCACCGACCGCGCCAGGACACCACGCCCCATGGTTCGACGGTCCTGGTCATCACGTCGCCGGGTGGGGTGCGCCGGTAGTCGAACGTGACCGCCTGGCCGGCCTCCACGGCGGCGAGCAGTGGCGCGAACGCCGGTTCGGTGGCCCGCACCTTGGGTTCCACGGCCGGTGCCGAGTCCTCGTCCACGTCTATGCCGGCGGCGCGCAGCTTGAGCAGGGCGCCCTGGGCGGCGCCGGTCAGCTCGGGTGCCTCCCACAGCCGCACGGCCAGCGCCACGGCGGCCGCCTCGTCCGGTTCCAGGTCGATGTCGCCGAGTTCGTAGTCGCGGCGGGCGATCCGGTAACCGTCCGTGGCGTCGAAGGCGGAGTTCCGGCCGGTCTCCAGCGGCACGCCCAGATCCCGCAGTTCCGCCTTGTCCCGTTCGAACATGCGGAAGAACGCCTCGTCGGAGGGCGCGTCGGCATAGCCGGCCACGATGCCCCGGATCCGCTCGGCGGTCAGGTAGGACCGGGTCGACAGCAGGCACAACACGAGATTGACGAGGCGCTCCGCGCGTGCGGTGGACACGTCCCGCACCCTAACGCCGACGGCCCCGCCGACACATGCGGACTGGCCGATCCCTCACCGTAGGTAGCGGTGTGCACAATCAACCGACTTGACGCCCATACCCCCTGCGGGTATGACTGACCCATCACATACCCGATGGGGGTATCAACCAGGAGGTGCGTGATGGGGCAAGTGGGTGCGGCACTCGCCACGATCGGCTCGATGACGTGGGAGATCCTGTGGGCGCTGATCCTCGGGTTCGCCCTGTCCGCCGTCGTGCAGGCCGTGGTGCGCCGGTCGACGGTGGTCCGGCTGCTCGGTGCGGACCGGCCGCGCAACCTCGCGCTGGCCACCGGGCTGGGCGTCGCGTCGTCGTCCTGCTCCTACGCCGCCGTGGCGCTGGCCAGGTCACTGTTCCGCAAGGGCGCCAACTTCACGGCCGCGATGGCGTTCGAGATCGCGTCCACCAACCTGGTGGTGGAACTCGGCGTGATCATGGCGCTGCTGATGGGCTGGCAGTTCACGCTCGCCGAGTTCGTCGGCGGCCCGATCATGATCGTGCTGCTGGCCGTGCTGTTCCGGCTGGTGCTGCGCGCCGGACTGGTGGCGAAGGCGGCCGAGCAGGCCGACCGTGGGGTGGCCGGGTCGATGGAGGGCCACGCCGCGATGGACATGTCCATCCAGCGGGAGGGGTCGTTCCAGCGCCGGCTGCTGTCCCGGGACGGGTTCACGTCCGTCTCGCACGTGTTCGTCATGGAGTGGGCCGCGATCCTGCGCGACCTGGTGATCGGCCTGGTGATCGCCGGGGTCATCGCCACCTGGGTGCCCGACGCGTTCTGGCGGGACTTCTTCCTCACCGGCCACCCCGGCGCCGCGCAGGTGTGGGGTCCGGTGATCGGGCCGCTGGTCGCTGTGGTCAGCTTCGTGTGCTCGATCGGCAACGTGCCGCTGGCCGTCGTGCTGTGGACCGGGGGGATCAGCTTCGGCGGCGTGGTCGCGTTCATCTTCGCCGACCTGCTGATCCTGCCGATCCTGAACATCTACCGCCGCTACTACGGCACGCGGATGGCGCTGGTGATCGCCGGTTCGTTCTACGTCACCACGGTGCTCGCCGGGTACCTGGTGGAACTGCTGTTCGGCGGACTCGGCCTGGTGCCCGACCGGTCCACCGCCCGGCTGCCGCACGAGGGCGTGACGTGGAACTACACGACCTGGCTGAACATCGTGTTCCTGCTGGTCGCCGCGGTGCTGGTGGTGCGGTTCGCACGGACCGGCGGCTGGCCGATGCTGCGGATGATGGGCGGCGACCCGGACGGCCACGACCAGGCCGCCCACGAACACGCGCGCCACTGAGACGCTGGCGGATCCCGCTTCCACCGGAAGCCCTGGAGGTGGCCTCCGGAGGAAGCGGTACCGCGTTTCATGATCGCACAGGCGTTCGACGCTGGGCGGAGAGATTTCTCACGCGTGTCGCAGACCGATCCCCCTTGTTCAGTCGCGCCCGGCCCAGTCCACGAGTTCGACGATCACCCCGTTCGGGTCCCTGACCTGGAACGCACGCTCGCCCCACTCCTCCACGGTGAGCGGCATCGTGATCGGCACGCCCTCGGACTCCAGCCGGGCGAGTTCGCCCTCCAGGTCGTCGACGACGAACGCCAGAATCAACCCGTTCGCGTGGTCGTCGCGCTGGTCGGCGGGCAGCGTGGCCAGCCCGCGGCGCAGGAAGACCACGTTCATCCCGACGTCGTCCCTGGCCAGCGACACGAATCCCGCCGCGGCCAGCTCTTCCCGGAAGCCGAAATGGGCCTTCAGGAATTCGGCGGACGCGGTGACGTCGTCCACGTTCAGCGACACGGCCGATGCGGTGATCCGCATGGCAGCCTCCTTTCCGTACGATGTACAGTGTACAACGTACGGAAAGGAGTGGCATGACCGAGCGGACCAGTGCGGGCGATCCGGAGCGCACCCTGCGGCTGCTCTGGCGGGACACCAGGGCGCCGGCCAGGGGACCGCGGCCCGGCCTGACCGTGGACGGCGTGGTGGCCGCGGCGATCGAGCTCGCCGACGCCGAGGGCCTGGCCGCGGTGACGATGCGCCGGCTCGCCCGCTCGCTCGGCGTCGCGCCCATGTCGCTGTACACCTACGTGCCCGGCAAGGCGGAACTGCTGGACCTGATGCTGGACACCGTCTACGCCCGGATGCCGCGCGCCGACCTCACCGGTCTGCCGTGGCGGGACCGGGTCACGGCGGTGGCCACGGCGAACCGCGAACTGTTCCGCCGCCACCCGTGGGCGGCGACCGTGTCCACCGGCCGGCCGCCGCTGGGTCCCGGCCAGATGGCCAAGTACGAACACGAACTGACCGCGTTCGCCGGGCTCGGCCTGGACGACGTCGACCTGGACGCCGCGCTCACGTTCGTGCTCGGCTTCGTGCAGGCCGCCGCCCGCGCCGAGGCCGAGTTCGCGGCCGCCGGGCGGGACAGCGGCCTCACCGACGAGCAGTGGTGGGAGTCCGCCCAGCCGTACCTGGCCAGGGTGTTCGACCCGGCCGCCTACCCGACGGCCGCCAGGGTCGGCGCGGCGGCCGGAGCGGCGCACGGGGCCGCCTACCACCCGGACCACGCCTACGAGTTCGGCCTACGGCGGGTGCTGGACGGGTTGGCGGCGCTGGTGTCCCCCGCGCCCCGAAGAGTCCCATGATCGCCCGCACGCTGGCCGTGGTGGTGACGCTGGCGTCGTGGGACGTCGGCCGCGGCCGCCACCCGGACTGCTACGCCAGGGTCACAGTGACCCGATGAGCCGCTCCACCCGCTCGTCGACGGCCCGGAACGGGTCCTTGCACAGGACGGTCCGCTGGGCCTGGTCGTTGAGCTTCAGGTGCACCCAGTCGACCGTGAAGTCGCGGCCGGCCTGCTGGGCGGCGGCGATGAAGTCGCCGCGCAGCTTCGCCCTGGTGGTCTGCGGCGGGATGTCCTTCGCGGTCTCGATGTCGTCGTCGTTGGTGACGCGCTCCACCAGGCCCTTGCGCTGCAACAGGTCGAACACGCCCCGGCCGCGCCGGATGTCGTGGTAGGCCAGGTCGAGCTGGGCGACCCGGGCGCTGGACAGCTCCATGCCGTGCTTCACCCGGTACTGGTCGACCAGGCGGTACTTGATCGCCCAGTCGATCTCCCGGTCGATCTTGGACAGCTCCTGGCTCTCCACCGCGTCCAGGGTCCGGCCCCACAGTTCGATCACCCGGTCCGCGATCGGGTCCGAACCGCGCCGGGCCACGTGCTCGGCCGCCTTCGAGTGGTACTCGCGCTGGATCTCCAGCGCGGACGCCTCCCGGCCGCCGGCCAGCCGGACCGGGCGTCTGCCGGTCAGGTCGTGGCTGATCTCGCGGATCGCCCGGATCGGGTTGTCCAGGCTGAAGTCCCGGAACTGCACCCCCTGCTCGATCATCTCCAGCACCAGGTTCGCGCTGCCCACCTTCAGCAGCGTCGTCACCTCGGACATGTTCGAGTCGCCGACGATGACGTGCAGCCGGCGGTAGCGCTCGGCGTCGGCGTGCGGCTCGTCACGGGTGTTGATGATCGGGCGGGAGCGGGTCGTCGCGCTGGACACGCCCTCCCAGATGTGCTCGGCCCGCTGGGACAGGCAGTAGACGGCGCCGCGCGGCGTCTGGAGCACCTTGCCGGCGCCGCAGATGAGCTGCCTGGTGACCAGGAAGGGCAGCAGGATGTCGGCGATCCGGGAGAACTCGCCGGCCCGCGCCACCAGGTAGTTCTCGTGGCAGCCGTAGGAGTTGCCGGCCGAGTCGGTGTTGTTCTTGAACAGGAAGATGTCGCCGCCGATGCCCTCGTCGGCCAGCCGCCGCTCGGCGTCGACGAGCAGGTCCTCCAGGATCCGCTCCCCCGCCTTGTCGTGCGTGACCAGTTGGGTCAGGTCGTCACATTCGGCGGTGGCGTACTCCGGGTGCGAGCCCACGTCGAGGTAGAGCCGGGAGCCGTTGCGCAGGAACACGTTCGACGAACGACCCCACGAAACCACCCGCCGAAACAGGTAGCGCGCGACCTCGTCCGGGGACAGCCTGCGCTGCCCGTGGAAGGTGCACGTCACCCCGAACTCGGTCTCGATACCGAAGATCCGCCGCTGCATTACTCCACCCTAGGCGTTTCCCCGGACTTCATCCGTGCGCCGTTGGGGGCATGACTGTCCGTGTCGACTCGGCAATCCCTCGACCGGGCGTTCGTAACGGCGGAAAGCCGCCGGTCAGACGGCGCAACTGCCGTCGGCGCAGGCATCGTCCGGGCCGCTGTCGGCGCCACCGGCCGGAACCGGTGTGGCCGCCGACTCCGCGGCGACCTGCTCCAGCACCCGCAGGAACGTCGACGCCTCCTGGGCGCCCTGCACGGCGTACCGGCCGTCGAACACGAACGTCGGCACGGCCTGGATGCCCAGCCTGCGGGCCTGGTCGATGGCGTCCCGCGTCTCCCGTTCGCCCTCGGCACCGGCCAGCCACGCCCGCGCCCGGTCGGCGTCGACACCCACGCCGGCGGCCAGTGCCACCAGGGTGTCGGTGTCGCCGACGTCACGGCCGTCGGTGAAGTAGGCCCGCAGCAGCGCCGCCTTGAGGTCACGCTGCACCGCGGCGCCGTAGTCCCGCTCGGTCAGCCACAGCAGCCGGTGCGCGGTGAACGTGTTCACCGCGAGGGCGTGGTCGAACCGGAAGTCGAGACCCTCCGCCTTCGCGATGTCCGCCACCTGCGAGTGCCTGGCGCGGAACTCCGGGCCGAACAGCTTGTCGTAGTAGTCGTACAGCGGCTGTGCCGTGGTCGGCGTCTTCGGGTTGAGCTGGTAGGGCCGGTAGCTCACCTCGACGTCGCCGGCACCGGGGAACGCGGCCAGCGCCCGCTCGAACCGCGCCTTCCCGACATAGCACCACGGGCACGCCACGTCGGAGTAGATCTCGACCTGCATACCCAGGACAACCGTAGTGGGACCCGGCTTTGTTCCGGATCAGCCCTCGCCGGACTCGCCGTCGGACTCGGGTTCGGCCGGCGGCTCGGGCGCCGCGGCCGGCGGTTCCTGGGTCGGCAGGAGCGACGCCAGGGCGGCGCCGCCGATCCGGCGGAACGCCCGGTTGGGCCGGTTCCGCTCCAGCACCGCCACCTCCAGCCGGTCCACGTCCAGCATCGGCCGCTGGCCGCCGTTGGTGGTGGCCTTGCCGCCGGTGTTGGCGCCGCCGGGCGCCGCGTTGCTGAGCGCGCGGACCGCCATGTGCAACGCCGTGGCCAGGTCCATGCCGTCGGTGTAGTTGTCGCGCAGCGCGGCGGTGATCACGTCGGGCTGGCCGCCCATCACCACGTACTGCGGCTCGTCGGTGATGGAGCCGTCGTAGGTGAGCCGGAACAGCTGGTCCTCGCCCGGGGACGCGCCGACCTGCGCGACGCAGATCTCCACCTCGAACGGCTTGAGCTGCTCGGTGAAGATCGTGCCCAGCGTCTGCGCGTACACGTTCGCCAGTTGCCGCGCGGTCACGTCCCTGCGGTCGTAGGCGTAGCCCCACAGCTCGACGTGCCGGATGCCGGCCCGGCGCAGGCTCTCGAACTCCGGGTACCGGCCGACGGCGGCGAAGCCGATCCGGTCGTAGATCTCCGACACCTTGTGCAACGTGCTCTTCGGCGGGATCTCCGCGACGAACAACACTCCGCCGGTGTAGGTCAGCACCACGACGCTGCGACCCCGCGCGATGCCCTTGCGGGCCAGTTCGGACCGCTCGCGCATCAACTGCTCGGGCGAGGCGTACAACGGCATGGACACGGTGCTGGCTCCTGGCTACTGGTGCGGGTGGGCCTGACGCAAACAATACGAACCGCTCGCGCACCCAGCGGAGCGGGTCGTTCGCGCTCGCCGGGAGCGCGGTGCCTAGCTTTCCATGCGACCGGCCACGACGGCCTCGGCGACCGCCTGTGTCTGCTCCTCGGACAGCTTCACGGCACCGTCCGCGCCCGTGATGGTGATGACCGTCGGGTAGATCTTGCGGACCAGGTCGGGACCGCCGGTGGCGGCGTCGTCGTCGGCCGCGTCGTACAGCGCCTCGACCGCCTTGCGCACCGCGGTCTCCTGGTCGTCGTCCGGGTTGTGCAGCTTCTTCAACGCCGACTTGGCGTACAGCGAACCGGAGCCGATGCCGTGGTAGCCGGCGAACTCCTCGTACCGCCCGCCGGCCGCGTCGAACGACACGATCCGGCCGGCCCGGTCCGGGTCCTTCGAGTCCAGGTCGTAGCCGACGAACAGCGGCAGCGCCAGCAGGCCGGCCGCCATCGCCGCCTCCAGGTTGCCGCGCACCATCGTGGCCAGCTTGTTGGTCTTGCCGTCCAGGGACAGCGACACGCCCTCGATCTTCTCGTAGTGGCGCAGTTCGACCTCGTACAGCCGAACCAGTTCCACGCCGACGCCCGCGGTGCCGGCCACGCCCACCGCGGAGTACTGGTCGGTGACGTAGACCTTCTCCATGTCCCGGTAGGCGATCGTGTTCCCGGCCGTCGCCCTGCGGTCACCCGCGATCAGCACGCCGCCCCGGAACACGGCCGCCACGATCGTGGTGGCGTGCGCCAGATCGAGCTGGCCGTGCCCGGCCGGCAGCGACTGGCCGACCGCGGCACGGCGGCCGGGCAGCAGGTCGGGCGCCTGGGCGCGCAGGAAGTCGGTGAAGGACGACGTGCCCATCGAGAGGTGGGCAGGCGTCAGACCGACGCCCTGCGGGAAACCGGACGACGTGGGTTCCATACCTGGTGTGGTCTCCTGATCGATCACATAGGGTCGAGTTTACGAACGGACGGTGACCGGTCGGTCACTCTCCGCCCTTCTGCACGTACGCGCGGACGAAGTCCTCGGCGTTCTCCTCCAGCACGTCGTCGATCTCGTCGAGGATCGCGTCCACATCCTCGTTGAGCTGCTCACGGCGTTCCTGACCGGCGGCTCCGCCACCCTCCAGGTCGTCGTCACCGTCGCCGCCGCCCTGGCGCTGAATCTGCTCCTGGGCCATCTCGCCTCCCAGCCATCGATCTGGCATCGGCCATGCTTGGCCTAACCGAAGATTACCCAGCCACACCGACCTGCGGCGAACGCCACCAGGGCCACAGACCCGGCGTTACCGGAATGTCGCACTGGTGGAGTAGTTCAGCCGCTGGTCAGCGCGTCGACGAGCTCCTCGGCCGTGTTCGCGTTCTCCAAGAGCGCACCGACGTGCTGCTTGGTGCCGCGCAGCGGCTCCAGCGTCGGGATGCGCACCAGGGACTCCCGCCCCAGGTCGAAGATCACCGAGTCCCAGGACGCCGCCGCGATGGCGTTGGGGTACCGCTCCAGGCAGCGGCCGCGGAAGTAGGCGCGAGTGTCCTCGGGTGGCGTGGTGATGGCCTCGCGGACCTCCTCCTCGCTGACCAGCCGCCGCATCGAGCCGCGCGACACCAGCCGGTTGTACAGGCCCTTGTCCAGCCGCACGTCGGCGTACTGCAGGTCGACCAGGTGCAGCCGGGGAGAACCCCAGTTCAGGCCGTCCCGGGACCGGTAGCCCTCCAGCAGCCGCAGCTTGGCCGGCCAGTCCAGCCGGTCCGAGCAGCTCAGCGGATCGCGCGCCAGGTCGTCCAGCACCTCGCCCCAGGTGCGCAGCACGTCCCGGGACACCCGGTCGGTGCCCTCCCGCTCCACGTGCGCGGTGACCAGCTCCAGGTAGGCGAACTGGAGGTCCAGGCCGGTGAACTTGCGGCCGTTGGCCAGTTCCACGGTGGTCTTCAGGGTGGGGTCGTGGCTGATCATGTGCACCGCGCGGACCGGGTCGGCCAGCCGCAGGTGGTCGAACCGCTGGCCGGTCTCGATCATGTCCAGCACCATCGCGGTGCTGCCCACCTTGAGATAGGTGGCCGTCTCGGCGAGGTTGGCGTCGCCGATGATGACGTGCAGCCTGCGGTACTTGTCCGCGTCCGCGTGCGGCTCGTCGCGGGTGTTGATGATGCCGCGCTTGAGCGTGGTCTCCAGGCCGACCTCGACCTCGATGTAGTCGGCGCGCTGGGACAGCTGGAAACCGGCCTTGTCGCCGGTGGGACCCAGGCCGACCCGGCCGGCACCGCACATCACCTGGCGGGACACGAAGAACGGGGTCAGCCCGCCGATCACCGCCGTGAACGGGGTGCCGCGCGCCATCAGGTAGTTCTCGTGGGTGCCGTAGCTGGCGCCCTTGCCGTCCACGTTGTTCTTGTACAGCTGCAGGCGCGGCTGGCCGGGCACGGTGGCGGCCTTGAGCGCCGCCTCCTCCATCACCCGCTCCCCCGCCTTGTCCCAGATGACGGCGTCCCGCGCGTTGGTCACCTCGGGCGCCGAGTACTCCGGATGGGCGTGGTCCACGTAGAGGCGGGCGCCGTTGGTGAGGATCACGTTGGCCGCGCCCAGGTCGTCCACGTCCGGGTCGCCGGACGGCATGCCGGGCGCGCCCAGGTCGAACCCGCGGGCGTCCCGCAGCGGTGACTCCACCTCGTAGTCCCAGCGGGCCCGCCGGGCCCTGGGCACCTCGGCCGCCGCCGCGTACGCGAGCACCACCTGGGTCGAGGTCAGGACCGGGTTCGCCGTGGCGTCGCCGGGAACAGCGATGCCGTACTCGACCTCGGTACCGATGATCCGCCGCATGACTCCAGCGTACGGTGCCCGGTCCGACCGCCATCATGACGGCATGGCCACTGACGAGATGGTCGCCGAGTACGACGAGGGCGGCACGCCGGTGGGCACGGTGGCCCGGTCGGTGATGCGCGCCCGGGGCCTGTGGCACGCGGCCACGGCGGTGCTCGTCCGGTCACCGGACGGCTCACAGGTCTACGTGCACCGCCGCAGTGACACCAAGGACGTGTTCCCCGGCTGCCACGACTGCTTCGGCGGTGGCGTGGTCGCGGCGGGCGAGACGCCGGACGAGTGCGCCCGCCGGGAGCTGGCCGAGGAGTTGGGCGTGACCGGCGTCACCCCGGTCCCGCTGTTCACGTTCCGGTACGTGGACCCGCCGATCCGCTACCACGCGCACGTGTACGAGGTGCGCTGGACCGGCCCGATCGTGTGGCAGCCCAGCGAAGTGGTGGCCGGTCGGTGGATGCCCGTCGCCGAACTCGTGGAGCGGCTGGCCGACCCGGCGTGGCCCTTCGTGCCGGACGGGCGAATGGCGGTGGAACGTTGGCTGGCTGGGCAAACCGGCTCCGGATCAGTCGCCGTCGAGCGACATTCAGAAGCAGAGGCTGACAGGTCATCGCCGGTACGCTGCCCGCATGGCTCAACCCGACGACCTGACAGCGCGAGTGAGCGCGCTGGAGAACCAGTACCGCGATCTGTCTGAGGAAGTCCACGCCGCTCGGCAGGAGGCGGCCGCCGCTCGTGTGCTGGCGGGCGG
>DATEPR010000085.1:0-6673 GCA_035273045.1 Pseudonocardiaceae bacterium
CGGGGTGCGCGGCCGGCTGGACACGGTGTTCCGGGCGCGGGCCGACGGGATCAAGGCGGCGGCCGCGCTGGCGTCGATCACCGCGCTGGCGCACGCCTCCGGCGATCCGGGCGAGCGGCGGCGGGTGCACGACGCGATCGAGGTGCTGCTGGGCCGGCCGGAGGCGCACCAACTGCGGGTGCTGGAGGCCCTCACGCTGGTCACGTCCGGCGCCGTCGACCTGCCGGCCGACCTGGTGGACGAGGTGCTGCGGGTGGGCAGCACGGTGGACACGTCGGCCGACCTGGGCCGCCAGCTCGGCCTGCCCGACCGGCCGGTGCCCGACCTGGCCGGGTACGCGCTGGGGCGGGCCGGCTGGTGGCGCTCGTTCGCGTCGTTCGGCGCGACGCCCGCGCAGAGCAGGGTGGCGCACGTGGTGCACCGGGCGTACTTCCTGCTCTGGCGGCGGCTGCGGGACGGGCAGCGGGCATGACGGGAACCGATCCCGGCCGCGGGCCGTCGAATCCCGGCGTGACGCCCACAGCGCACCTGACCGAGTCGACCGAGCCGCACCTGGACCCCTACGGCCTGCTGGCCCAGGCCGTCGCCGACCGGGGCGCGCTGCTCCAGCTGTGCCTGTACGCGCTGGACCGGGCGCGCAGCGCCGCCGTCGCGGAACGGATCGAGCAGGGCCTGGCCGCCGTCGGGGTCACGCCGGTGCGGCCGGACGGCCTGCCGTTCGACCCGGCGCGGCACGAGGCCGCCGGCACGGTGCCCACCGACGACCCGGCGCTGGCCGGGCGGATCGCGGAGACCGAGGTGGCCGGGTTCGCCGACCACGGCCGGCTGCTGCGGGTGCCGGTGGTGACCGTCTACCAGTTGCGGGGTGGCGCGTGACCCAGCCGTCCCTGCCCCGGACGGTGCGGCAGGCCGGCCGGCAACTGCTGGCGCTGGTCAGGGAGCTGGACCCGGCCGCCGCCGACGGGGTGGACCGGGCGGTGGCCGCGCGGCCGGCGACGCCGACCGTGGTCGTGGTGGGCGAGACCAAACGCGGCAAGAGCTCACTGGTGAACGCGCTGCTCGCCTGCCCCGGACTGTCCCCTGTGGACGCCGACGAGGCGACGTCGGCCTATCTGGTGTTCGGCCACGCCGACACCTGGCGGGCCAGCGCGCACTACCCGGGCCAGCTCCCACCGGTGCCGTTCGACCCGGCGCAGCTGCGGCACTGGGCGTCGGCCGGCGGCGAGCTGCCGGCCGGGCAGTTGCCGCCGGCGTACGTCGAGGTGGCGGGGCCGGTGCCGCTGCTGGACCGGCTGACCCTGGTGGACACGCCGGGTGTCGGCGGGCTGGACTCGACGCACGGCGAGCTGGCCCGGCGGGCGGCGGCCGGTGCGACCGCGCTGCTGTTCGTGGTGGACGCGGCCGGCCCGCTGACCTCCGGTGAGCTGGCGTTCCTGCGGGACGTCGGCGAGCAGGTGGAGACCGTGGTGTTCGCCATGGCCAAGACCGACGCCTTCCCTGGCTGGCGGCAGGTGCTGGACGCGGACCGGGCGCTGCTCGCCGAGCACGCGCCCCGGTTCGCCGCGGCACCCTGGTACGCCTGCTCGGCGCGACTGGCCGAACTGGCCGGCACCGCGCCGAACGAGCAGGCCGCGGCCACGCTGCGGCAGCACTCCGGGATCGCCGACCTCCAGGCCGCGTTGCAGGAACTGGTGGTCGGGCGGTCGGTGATGCTGGCCGAGGCGAACACCCTGCGCGCCCTGGACACGGCGCTGGCCGGCCTGGCGGCGACGCTGCGGGCGGAGTGCCGGACGCTGTCCTCGGGCGCCGAGGAGGCACAGGAACTGCGGGCGCACCGGGACGAGCTGGCCACGGCCCGCCGCTCGTCCACCCGGGGCTGGCAGGTGCGGCTGCGCGGCGAGATCCAGCGGGCCAGGGTGGAGAGCTCGCACGAGGTGCAGCGGCGGATGCGGGACGTGCAGTCCTGGTTCCGGCACGCCATCGACTCGGCCGACCGCACCCGGCTGGCCGGGCTGCCCGGCCAGGTGGACGCCGCGCTCCAGTCGGTGTCCTACCAGCTGTCCGCGGAGCTGGCCAGGCGACTCGACCGGGTCGCGGTGGCGGCGCTGGCCGACCTGTTCACCGGTGACGAGCTGGCGCTGATCCGGGCGCAGGCGGCCAGGGCGGGCCGCCCGGTGGTGGCGTCCCGGCCGCCGGACCGCAGGCCGCCGACCGCCGAGGACCGGCTGCTGGTGTTCATGGGCATCACCGGCGGCTTCGGCGCGGCACGGGTGGCGGCACTGCCGCTGGCCGGGCTGGGTGTCGCGGTGCTCAACCCGCTGGTGCTGCCGGTGACCATCGTGGTCGGCCTGGGCGCGGGGTGGTGGCTGGCCCGCACCCGCAAGCACACCGCGGACAAGCAGCACATGAAGCAGTGGCTCACCGAGGCCATCGCGGACGCCCGCGCCACCCTGGACCAACTGGTCGCCGAGCAGCTGATCGAGGTCGAGCAGCAGCTGTCGCTGGCCCTGGACGACGCGCTGGGCCGGCGGATCGAGGCCATCGAGGCCGAACTGCGCGAGGTCGACGCGGCCATGCGGCTGGCCGACGGCGAGCGGACCAAACGGCTGGCCGACGCCGGGCGGCGGCTGGCCGAGGTGCGGCAGGGGCGGGAGCGGATCGACGGCCTGCTGGCCGAGATCAGGGCGCTGCGGGACGCGCCGGCCGACCAGGCTGGTCACGGGAACCGGACCGGCATACGGTGAGTCCAACAGCCAGGACGCTTACTACGACCGGCCGCCCACAGGGCGGGGAACAGAGGACGCCGTGTACATCGACGACGGCAGCGCGGACGAGTCCGCCGAGCTGAACCTCGACGTCGACGGCGACGCCGAGCACGACGGCCTGGACTTCGAGTCGGACGCGATCGGCCTGGTGGACTCGGTCGACGAGCACTTCTTCGGCGGCGCGCCGCACGTCGTGGTGGACACGGCGGACGGCCCGGTGGTGGTCGGCGAGGCCACGATCGACACGAACGACGACGGCCGGATGGACACCGCCGTGGTGCACGACGCGCAGGGCGACACGGTGCTGTACACCGACGCCGACGGGAACGACATCGCCGATGTGGCGACCGAACTGAGCCCGGACGGCGAGGTGGTCATCGCCGACCACACCGACGACGGCTGGATGCAGGCCCAGCACGGGCACCTCACGGCCGACGGGCAGTACCAGATCGACGACCGCGGGCAGCACCCGTTCACCCCTCCGGTGGGCGACGACACGCCGTCGGTGCGCGACACGGCGGACGACCGGCACTGGCGCGGCTGGGCCGGCGCGCTCACCGAGGCGGGCAGCGCCCCCGGCGTGGTGCGGATCGACGCCACCACGGGCCAGTGGATCAGCCAGAACTGAGAGTGACCATCACGGTCGGGTAACGACGACACGAAGTACCCGCGGGACACCGCCGATCGCCCACCGGCGATCCGGTGCTTAATCGATAACCTGATCGTTTTTGTGAGCGAATCTACACGATCGGCGTGTCTCAATCCGCCGTCGTCAGGTTAACCTCAAGAAATCCCATCCTCGGCACGCCCGGCCAGCCCCGGGCGTAGCCGGACTTTCCCACGGACGACGACGTCACACGTTCGGGCTTTGGCCGAACGTGCGATCGGTCGTTCAGTCAGGAGACGAGGCGCGATGACAGCAGTGACCATCCCCGGTCTCGATCAGGCACCGACCACCCATGCCCGGTTGCTCCAGTGGGTCCGCGAGGTGGCCGAGCTGACGACCCCGGACGAGGTGGTGTGGGTCGACGGTTCGGACGCCGAATGGGACCGCATGACGCGGAAACTTGTCGCGGCCGGCACGATTGTGCCGCTCAAGAAGAAAACCAATTCATATTGGGCCGCCTCCGATCCCGATGACGTCGCTCGGGTGGAGGAGCGCACATTCATCTGCTCGGTCGAGGAGTCCGACAGCGGTCCGACGAACAACTGGATGGACCCGGTCGAGATGAAGTCGATCATGACTGATCTGTACCGGGGCTGCATGCGCGGCCGCACGATGTACGTGATTCCGTTCTGCATGGGTCCGCTGGGCGCCGAGCGGCCGAAACTGGGCGTGGAGATCACCGACTCCGAGTACGTCGTCGTGTCGATGCGGGTGATGACCAGGGCCGGCGCCAGGGCGTTGGCCAAGTTCGGTGAGGACGCCGACTTCGTGAAGTGCCTGCACTCGGTGGGTGCGCCGCTGGAGCCGGGCCAGGCCGACGTGCCGTGGCCGTGCAACGAGACGAAGTACATCACGCATTTCCCGGAGGAACGGGCGATCTGGAGCTACGGCTCGGGTTATGGCGGCAACGCGCTGCTGGGGAAGAAGTGCTACTCGCTGCGGATCGCGTCCGCGATCGCGAGGGACGAGGGCTGGCTTGCCGAGCACATGCTGATCCTCAAGCTGATCTCGCCGGAGAACAAGGTCTACTACATCGCGGCCGCGTTCCCGTCGGCGTGCGGCAAGACCAATCTGGCGATGCTGGAGCCCACCATTCCGGGCTGGCGGGTGCAGACGCTGGGCGACGACATCGCCTGGCTGCGGTTCGGCCCGGACGGCCGGCTGTACGCGGTGAACCCGGAGAACGGCTTCTTCGGCGTGGCGCCGGGCACCGACTGGCACACCAACCCCAACGCGATGCGCACCATCGAGCGGGGCAACTCCGTGTTCACCAACGTGGCCCTCACCGACGACGGCGACGTGTGGTGGGAGGGCATGGGCACCGAGCCGCCCGCGCACCTGACGTCCTGGAAGAAGCGGGACTGGACGCCGGAGTCCGACGAGCCGGCCGCGCACCCGAACGCCCGGTACTGCACGCCGATGTCGCAGTGCCCGATCATCGCACCCGAGTTCGACGACCCGCAGGGCGTGCCGATCTCGGCGATCTTCTTCGGCGGCCGCCGGGCCACCACCGTCCCGCTGGTCACCCAGTCGCGGGACTGGCAGCACGGGGTGTTCCTGGCGTCGACGCTGTCCAGTGAGACGACGGCCGCGGCCAAGGGCAAGGTCGGCGTGGTGCGGCGGGACCCGATGGCGATGCTGCCGTTCATGGGCTACCACGCCGGTGACTACTTCCAGCACTGGATCGACACCGGCAAGAAGGCCGACGCGGACAAGCTGCCGAAGATCTTCTACGTCAACTGGTTCCGTCGCGGCGACGACCGGCGCTTCCTGTGGCCGGGCTTCGGTGAGAACTCGCGCGTGCTGAAGTGGGCCATCGAGCGGATCGAGGGCAAGGCCGGCGCGACCGAGACGCCGATCGGCTACGTCCCCACAGCGGCCGACCTGGACCTGGACGGGCTGGACGTCGACGAGGCCGACGTCGACGAGTCGCTGCGGGTGGACGCCGGCGAGTGGCGCGAGGAGCTGCCGCTGATCGACGAGTGGTTCGCCAAGATCGGTGACAAGGTCCCCACGGCGCTGCGGGACGAACTGGCCGCGCTGCGCCAGCGGCTGGGCTGAGGCCCACCAGGCAGGTCACGTAGGGTCACGGGCTACCGACGAAGGACGGTGGCCCGTGACCCCTACCGACCCCGCGCACCACCGCGGCGTGGTGAGCTTCGTGCGCCGCGGCGGCCGGATCACGGTCGGCCAGCAGCGGGCCTGGGACCGGCACTGGGCCACGCTGGGCCGCGAGGTGGCCGAGCTGCCGCCGGGTGAGCTGGACACGGCGGCCTGGTTCGGCCGGCCCGCTCCGGTGCTGCTGGAGATCGGGTCCGGCATGGGCGAGACCACGGCCCGGCTGGCCGCCGCCGAACCGGACGTGAACTACCTGGTGGTCGAGGTGTACGAGCCCGGCCTGGCCCAGCTGCTGCTGCGGGCCGAGGCGCTGGGCCTGACCAACCTGCGGCTGCTGCGCGGCGACGCCGTGCCGCTGCTGGCCGAGCACATCGCCCCGGAGTCGCTGGCCGGCATCCGGATCTTCTTCCCCGACCCGTGGCCGAAGAAGAAGCATCACAAGCGCCGGCTGGTGCAGCCGGACTTCGTGGCGCTCGCGGCCAGCCGCCTGGCCGTGTGCGGGCGGCTGCACCTGGCCACCGACTGGGCGTCCTATGCCGACCAGATGCTCGCCGTGTGCTCGGCGGAACCGTTGCTGCGCAACGAGTTCGACGATTGGGCGCCGCGGCCGGACTGGCGGCCGGTGACCAAGTTCGAGACCAGGGCGCGCGAGGAGGGCCGGGTCAGCCGCGACCTGATGTTCCGGCGGATCTGATACGGACCGTGCGTCGGCCACACGATGGGGTGAGAACGGTTCCGTTGCCGAATTGACTCGGATGGCAGTGCCGGGTGACCGGCGAACAGCGGTAAGTTCGCCGTCCGTGACCGCGTCCCTGAGCTCGATGCCGGTCGATCCGCGGGCCGCCGAACACTTCGTCCGCATGTACCACGACGCGCACCCGGCGGCCGGGCCGGTGGGTGCCCGGCTGGCCGAGGTGCGCGCCGCCATCGCGGAGACCGGCACCTACCGGCACACCGCGGGCGAGCTGGCCTACGGCGCCCGGGTGGCGCTGCGCGACTCCGGCTGGTGCACCAGCGGGGTGCCGTGGCGCCAGTTGAAGGTGCGTGACCTGCGCGGGCTGCGCAACGCGGCGGCCGTCGCCGCGGAGTGCGTGGCGCACCTGCGGCACGCCGTGGCGGGCGG
>DATEPR010000086.1:0-11086 GCA_035273045.1 Pseudonocardiaceae bacterium
CCCCACACGGCCGTCTCGATGGCGCGCTGAGCCGGTCGCACCTGCCAGAATCCCAGGGCATGGACATCGATGCGGCCGTCACGTTCCTGGCCACCCACGGACGACCGCTGGAGCGGCGGCGGCTGGCCGCCCTGTTGGGCGATGGCTCGCCGGCCGGCGTCCTGGCCGCGCTGGACGGCTACCGCAACGACGACGGCGGCTACGGCTGGGGCCTCGAACCCGACCTGCGGTCGACCACCAGCCAGCCGGTCGGGGCGATGCACGCCCTGGAAGTGTTCGCCGAACTGCGGGACCCGACCAGCCAGCACCCGGTGCGGTTGTGCGACTGGCTGGCCGGCCACACCCTGCCCGACGGCGGTGTGCCGTTCGCCCTGCCGTACTCCGACCACGCGGGCAGCGCCCCGCACTGGATCGGCGCCGACCCGGCGACGGCGTCCCTCCAGATGACGGCGCAACTCGCCGCGCAGGCCAGCCGGCTGGCCAGGCGCCACCCCGACGTCGCCCGGCATCCCTGGCTGGCCACGGCCACCACGTACTGCCTGGACGCGATCGACGCGCTCACCGAGGCACCGCACGCCTACGAACTGCTGTTCGCGTTCCGCTTCCTGGACGCCGTCGCCGACGCCGTCCCGAGGGCCAGCCCGCTGCTGAACCGCCTGCTCGGCTGGATCGTCACCGACGGCCCGACGCCGGTGGCCGGTGGCGGGGGCGAAGTGCTCCACCCGCTGGACTTCAGCCCGTACGCGGACGCGCCGTCCCGGTCCGTCATCGCCAGGCAGGCGGTCGCCGCGGACCGGCAGCGGCTCACGGCGGACCAGCAGGCCGACGGCGGCTGGGTGGTCGGTTTCCCGTCGTACAGCCCGGCGGCCGCGCTGGAATGGCGCGGCTACGCGACGGTGGCGGCCGTCGCGGTGCTCCGCGACGGCACCCTCTGAGGCCGTGATGTCGCAAATGGACAGTTCGGTCGAGCGCGCGTTGCCGCTGCGGCGCAACAGCGGCTTTCGGCTGCTCTGGATCGGCCAGGTCATCTCCAGCACCGGCAGCGAGGCGGCCCTGATCGCCTACCCGCTGTTGGTCCTGGTGCTCACCGGATCCGCCGTGATCGCCGGGGCGGTGGGTACGGCGGCGCTGGCCGCGCGGCTGGCGCTCGGCCTGCCCGGCGGCGCGCTGTCGGACCGGTTCGACCGGCGGCTGACCATGATCGTCTGTGACGGCGTCCGCGCGGTGGGGCTGGCCCTGCTGACCGCGCTGGTGCTGGTGCACCTGGCGACGTGGCCGGTCGTGCTGGCCGTGGCCGTCGTGGACGAAGCCGCGAACGCGCTGTTCGACCCGTCGGCCAACGCGGCAGTGCCGGACATCGTCCCCGACGGGCAGTTGGAGCAGGCATGGGCGGCGACCGAGGCGCGTGGCTACGCCGCCAGCCTGGCCGGCCCGGCGCTCGGCGGGTTCCTGTTCGGGTTGGGCCGGGCGGTTCCGTTCCTCGTCGACGCCCTGTCCTACCTCGTCTCGGTGGCGGCGGTGAGCCGGATTCGCGGCAGGTTCCGGCCCGAGCCGGCCGCCGAGCGGCGGGCGTTGTTGCGGGAGGCGGCCGACGGGGTCCGGCTGGTGCTGCGCAACCCGCTGCTGCGTGCCGTGCTGATCCAGGCCCCGCTCGTCAACTTCGCGTTCAACGGCGTGATCTTCACGATCACGGTGGCGCTCCGCCAGCACGGATCGGCGCCCGCCGTCATCGGCGTCGCGCAGGCCGGGATCGCCGCCGGCGGGCTGCTCGGCGCGGTCGCCGCGGCACGGCTGCAGCGGCGGCTGCCCATGCGGCGCATGGTGATCGGCCTCAACGTGGCCGACACCGTGTTGTTCGCGCTGGCCGCGCTGATCCTGCCCTCGCCACTGGTCGCGATACCGGTGGCCGCCGCGTTGCTGCTGGCGCCGGCCGCGAACGCGGCACTGAGCGCGGCGGAGATGCGGACCACGCCGGAGCACATGCGCGGCAGGGTCAGCGGCACCGTGTTCCTCGGCGCGATGAGCATGGCCGCCCTCGCACCGCTGGCCGCGGGCCTGCTCGTGCAGCACACGTCCGGCCGGTGGGCGATCGCCGCGTTCGCCGCCGCCACCGGGGTCGCGGCGGTCCTGGCCGTGACGCTGCGCGGGCTGCGGTGACCGGGGACGCGGTGTGCGATGCTCTGCCGTCATGAGTGGAACGGCGCGCCGGGACGCCGCCGCACCGGCCTGGTCGAGGACCGCCGAGTCACTCGCCGGGAGCGTGCTGCCGCGGGTGCCGGCGGTGGCCGACGCGCTGGTGCGCACCATTTTCGAACAGAACCCCGCATATCGGGAACTGAAGTCGGTGCCCGAGGACGATCTGCGGCAGTCCTGTCGGGACAACATCACCCGGGTCGTGCAGATGATCGCCGGCGCGGACGCTCCCGACATCTTCGACGCGGCGCGTGCGACCGGCCGCCGCAGGGCCGAGCAGGGGATGCCGCTGGATGACGTGCTGCGGTCGTTCCGGCTCGGCGGCCGGCTGGTGTGGGAGGCGCTGACCGACGAGGCCCGGGCGCGGGGCGTGGTCGACCTGGACGCCCTGATGTACGTGGCGAGCAAGCTCTGGGAGGTGGTCGACAACACCTCGTCGCAGGTCGCGATCGCCTACCACACAACGGAACGCCTGCTGCTGCGAGCCGACGAGCAGCGCAGGGCGACGCTCTGGGAGGGACTGCTGCACGGCAGGGCGAAGGACCCGGCGTTCGCCTACGAGGTGGCCGGCGTCCTGGGCCTCCCGGTCGACGGCCGCTACGCGGTCGTGGCCGTGGCCGACCTGGCCGACGTCGACCGCACCGTCGCGGCACTCGGCCGGCGGCTGGCCGCCGCCAGGGTCGGCGTGGCGTGGCAGGTGGGTGCGCACACGGTCGTCGGATTGCTCGCGCTGGGCGGCACGGGTCCGGACGCGGTACTGGAACTGCTCCGCGACGGCGTGCCCGCGTCCGCCGGCCTGTCCGGTGTGGTCTCCGGACTGGCCGAGGTGGACGTCGCCTACCGCCAGGCGACGCTGGCCCGGCGCACCCTGCCGGCCGGCCAGGCCGGGGTGGTGGCGCTGGCCGAGCGGCTGCCGGAAGCGCTGCTGGTCAGTTCCCCGGAACTGGCCGGGCAACTGGTCCGGTCGTGGCTGGCGC
Source organism: Pseudonocardiaceae bacterium (assembly GCA_035273045.1). Taxonomy (GTDB): domain Bacteria; phylum Actinomycetota; class Actinomycetes; order Mycobacteriales; family Pseudonocardiaceae; genus DATEPR01. Next base: position 3,171 of record DATEPR010000086.1, read on the forward strand.
CGCTGCTGGCGGTGCCGTCCGTGGAACGCCAGCAGTTGCTGGACACCCTGGAGATGTGGGTGGTCGCCGCCGGGTCGGTGCGGCGCACCGCGGAGCTGGCGCACTGCCACCGCAACACCGTCATCAACCGGATGCACCGCATCCGGCAGATCGCCGGTCGCGATCTCACCGACCCGGCGGTCCAGGTGGAGATCGGCCTCGCGCTGCGGGCCGTGCGGCTGTTCCCGCCGCGGCACGACTGACCGGCCTGTGCACCGTGCACAACGGGCTAGGCCAAACGTAGGCGACCCGGCTATGCCGTTGAGGTGCACACGGTGGCACACTGCGTGCCAGCTTGGTCACCCCTGGTTCACCGAGAGGACCCGCCATGGCCGAACACCGTCGTTCGCCGCAGGTCACGGTCGACGACGCGACCGGTGACCACCCTCGACTGGGCCGCCGCCGCTTCCTCGGCTACCTGCTCGCCGCACCCACCCTGGCGGTCGCCGTCGTGGCCACCGACCCGCCGCGGGCGGACGCGGCCATCCCCACGCTGCCGGAGCCGGAGGAACTGTTCGACCTGGGCGACATGCAGAACCTGGCCGCGGCGCCCACGTCCGGGTTGATCTCGGTCGAGGTGCGGCCGGACGGCACCGCGTTCTTCGCCGTGCCCCGCGCCGAGGTCGGCCAGGGCATGACGACCGCCATCGCGATGATGGTGTCCGAGGAACTGGACCTGCCGATGGACCGGGTCACCATCGGCCTCGCGGACGCGCGTCCCGAACTGTTGATGAACCAGCTGACCGGCGGGTCGAACTCGATGCGCAGCATGTACGTCCCGGTCCGCACGGCCGCCGCGATCGCCCGGCAGCGACTGGTCGAGACCGCCGCCGCGCAGTGGGGCGTGCCGGCGTCGGAACTGGCCACCCGGGACGGCTCGGTGATCGGTCCGGACGGCCGGACGGCCGGCTACGGCTCGCTGGCGACGGCGGCGGCGAGCGGCACCACGGTCGCCGTGTCGGCCGCGCTCAAGGACCCGGCGCGGTTCACCGTCCTGGGCACGCCACGCAACCGGATCGACGCCCTGGACATCGTCACCGGACGCAAGCAGTTCGCCATGGACATGCAGGTGCCGGGCGCCAAGCCGACGATGGTGGCCCGGCCGCCCACGATCAACGGCACCGTCGTGTCGGTCAACAACCTGGCGGCCGTCCGCGCCATGCCCGGCATCACCGACGTGGTCGCCATCGAGCACGGGGTCGCCATCCGCGGCGACACGTTCGGCCAGTGCATCGACGCCATCCAGGTGGTGGACGTGACCTGGGGACCGGGCACAGTGGACGGTGAGTCCGACGACACGGTCGCGGCGAAGCTGCGTGCGGCACAACTGCCGATGACCGTGCCGCCGTTGCTGGTCAACACGATCGACGCCGAGTTCACCTTCGCGTTCGCCAGCAACAGTCCACTGGAGCCGGACTGCGCGATCGCCGACGTGCGGCCGGACCGCGCGGAGGTCTGGGCGAGCCTGAAGGTGCCGATCGTGGCGCAGGAAGCCATCGCCGCCCAGTTGGGACTGCCGGTGAGCGCGGTGACCGTGCACGTCGTGCAGGGCGGCGGTTCGTTCGGCCGGCACCTGTTCCACGACGCGGCCGCCGAAGCGGCGGAGATCTCGCAGAAGATGGGCAAGCCGGTCAAGCTGTCGTGGTCGCGCACGGACAACTTCCGCCAGGGCCGCACCCACCCGATGTGCGTCTCCCGGGTGCGGGCCAACTACGCGCTGGGCAACGTGGTCAGCTACGAGCAGCGGCACACCAGTGTCCAGACGGACTTCGGCCACGGACTCGGTGAGATGATCACCGCCACGGCCGCGCACCTGCCGGTGGCGGGCAACCTCGGCTTCGCCGAGACGGTCTTCGAGCTGACCCAGTCCTCGCCGTACAACTTCGGCGTCACCACCCAACTGCTCAACGAGATTCCGTTGCGGTTCAACACCGGCAGCATGCGCAACATCTACTCGCCGAACGTGGTCTGCGCCCAGGAACTCGTCGTCGACCAGCTCGCCAGGCGGATGGGCAAGGACCCGGTCGCGTTCCGCCGGGCGTTTCTGAAGGACCGGCGGCTGCTCGCCGTGCTGAACACGGCGGCCCAGGCCGGCGAGTGGGGGAAGGCGATGCCGGCCGGCACCGCCCAGGGCATCGGGGTGCACTCCGAGTACCAGGCCGCGATCGCCGTGCTGGTCGAGATCGACTGCCGCCCGCAGACGGTGAACCGGCCGATCCGGGACGGGGTGACCGGCCCACGGGTGACCAGGGCGCTGGTCGTGGTCGACCCGGGTTTCGCCATCAACCCGAGGGGCCTGGAAGCGCAGATGATCGGCGGCCTGGCGGACGGCATCGCGCTGGCCCTGACCTCCAGCCTGCACATGAAGGACGGAATCCCGCTGGAAGGCAGCTGGGACGACTACTTCTACACCCGGCAGTGGAACGTGCCGCTGGACGTGCGGGTGGTCATCATGCCGAACAGCGGTGACAAGCCCTCCGGTGCCGGTGAACTCGGCGTGGCGCCGTCGTTCGCCGCCGTCGCCTGTGCCTACGCCAGGGCCACCGGCTCGATGCCCACCAGTTTCCCGATCAACCACGGCAATCTCGGCTTCACCCCGCTGCCGCTGGAGCCGTCCACACCGCAGTCCCCGACCAACGGTCTCGACGACACCTTCTGAGGAAGCCATGCCCACTCACACCTTCATCCTCAACGGCCAGCGGGTGTCCGTCGACGCCGAGGACGACGTGCGGCTGCTGTGGGTCCTGCGTGACCTGCTCGGCGTCACCGGCCCGAAGTACGGCTGCGCCCTCGACGTCTGCAAGGCGTGCACCTGCCACATCAACGGCCATGCGTTCAACCCGTGCTCAGTGCCGGTGTCCGACATCGAGCCCACCGACGAGATCACCACCATCGAGGGCCTGCCCGCGACCGTCGGCAAGGCCCTGCACCCGATGCAGCAGGCGTGGCTGGACCACGACGTCGCCCAGTGCGGCTACTGCCAGCCCGGCCAGATCATGGCGGCGGTCGCCAAGGTGAAGCAGGCCAGGGCGGCCGGCCACGAGATCAGCGACGCCGACATCGACGAACTGCGCAACGTCTGCCGCTGCGGCACCTACTCCAGGATCCGCGACGCCATCAAGGCAGGCGCCCAGCAGATGTGACCGGCTGCCGCTCGGCCTCGATCCGGCGTGCCAGCACCAGCAGCGCGACCGGGACGACGGCGAGGACGCCCAGCCCGGTGACGAGTGCGACGGCGTCCGCGGCGCCGAAGCCGTCCAGGTGGGTGGCGTGGAACAGCACGTGCGTGACCGCGAACACGACGTACCCGAGCAGCGCACCGCACACCAGCCGGTACTCCAGGTGAATCGCGGCGTACGCGACCACGGCGGTGATCGCCAGCGTGAGACCTCCGACGTCGCTCATCAGGTGCTGGTTGTACGGCGGGTCGAGGGCGACGGTCGGGATGTCGGCGAAGAAGGACCTCGGGAAGAAGTACTGCCACGCCCCGACGCCGGTCTCGACCAGGACGAGGAACAGCAGGCCGGCGCGAAGCCAGGTTTGTCGGGCTTTCATGTGCGGTGGACGAGACGGCGGCCGGAGATGTGACACCGCCGGGGTAGGTTCCCCGGTACTGCCAACGTCAGCGAAGGAGTCGGTGTGCGGTATCGGACGCTCGGCAACAGTGGCCTGCTCGTCTCGGTGGTCGGTCTGGGGTGCAACAACTTCGGTGGGCGGCTGGACGTCGACCGGACCCGCGCGGTCGTCGACGCGGCCATCGACGTGGGAGTCACCCTGCTGGACACGGCCGACGTCTACGGCAACCACGGCGGCTCCGAGACGTTCCTGGGGCAGGTGCTGGAGGGTCGCCGGGACAAGGTGGTGCTGGCCACCAAGTGGGGCGCCCAGGGCGCCGACATGGGGTACGGGCCGGCGGCCGGCGCGAAGGGTGGCCGCGCCTACGTGCGGCGTGCCGTCGAGGAGTCGCTGCGCCGGCTGCGCACCGACCACATCGACCTCTACCAACTGCACACGCCCGACCCGGCGACGCCGATCGCCGAGACCATCGCGGCGGTCAGCGAACTGGTGGCCGAGGGCAAGGTCCGCTACGTCGGGCATTCGAACTTCACCGGCTGGCAGCTCGCCGAGGCCGCGCACACCGCCCGCGAGATCGGTGGCGTGCCGTTCGTGTCCGCGCAGAACCACTGGTCACTGCTGGAACGCGGGGTCGAGCAGGAGGTGGTGCCGGCCGCGCTGCACTACGGCCTGGGCGTGTTGCCGTACTTCCCGCTGGCCAACGGGATGCTCACCGGGAAGGTGCGGCGCGCCACCGGCATCCCGGAAGGCTCCCGGCTGGCCGGTCGCCCGCGGTTCGTCACCGACGAACGGCTGGACAAGGTGGAGCGACTGGCCCAGTGGGGCGAGAAGCACGACCGCGACCTGCTGGAGATCGGCATCGGCGCACTGGCGGCGCAGCCGGGCTGCTCGTCGGTGATCGCGGGCGCGACGTCACCGGAGCAGGTGATCGCGAACGCGGCGGCGGGCGAGTGGGTGCCGACCGAGGACGAGTTGGCGGAGATCGACGCCGTCCTGGCCGGTCCGGGCGAGTAGCGGTCAGTCGAACAGCGCCTGGACCGCCGGCGCCGCCGCCCGGCCGACGTCGCGTCCGGCGCGGGCTGACGGGGCCCGGGTGGTCGGGTCGAGCGGGTTGGTGCCGAAGGCGGCGACGGTGGCCTGGTCGGCGGGCACGACCTGGACCCGGGCCGACGCCAACTCGGCCAGTTCGGTGTCCAGGTCCGCACCCCAGCCGCGGGCCAGGTCGGGCGGCATCGGCGTGATGAGCAGCACCCGGTCGGCGCCCTTGGCCAGGTCGGCGTTGCTGGCGCTGCGGACGCCGCCGTCGACGTAGCGCCGCCCGTCGACCGTCACCGGCGGCCACACGCCGGGCACCGCGCAACTGGCGCCGACCGCGTCCACCAACGGTACGCCGGAACCGGCCGTGAACACCACCAGTTCGCCGGTGTGCGCGTCCACCGCGGTGATCCGCACGTCCCGGTCCGGCCACTCGGTGCCGGGCAGCCGGGTCGCGATGACCGCCCGGCGGGTGTCCTCGTCGACGGTGTCGGCGGCCAGTGCGAGCGCGCCGATCCGGCGGCGGCGGTCCACGTCGTCGGTGGCCTGCTCGGTGGCCTCGACCCAGCCGGCCAGCATGGCGGTCAGGTCGACGTCGACGGCGATCTCGTTGGAGTACCCGGCCAACTGCCGCTCGTAGAGGGTGGCCAGCGGGGTGCCGCTGGTGATCTGGACGGCCACCACCGAACCGGCCGACGTCCCGATGATCGTGTCGGCCCCGATGACCTTGGCGGCCAGCGCCTCGTCGGTGTCGGCGATGCCTTGCAGGACTCCCAGTTCCCAGGCGATGCCGGCGACACCGCCACCGGCCAGCACGAGCGCGAACGTCACGGCGCCTCCCTTGTCCGCGCCCAGCATGTCACGTCGCGGCCGGCTGTGTCGCTACCCTCGGATCATGGACTCCCACCCCGACGCCGGCGCACTGACGGCGGTCCTGGACGGCCGCTGGGCCGGTCTGCGGCGCCGCCTGCGCGACCACATGGCCACCGTGGACGTCCCGGACACCACGGCACTGACCACCGAACAGCACCGCGCCCTGGTGCTGGACCAGTTGCGCGAGCTGGCCAAGACGGACGCGCCCCGGCTGGGCTTCGCGGCCGAGTTCGGCGGTGGCGGTGACATCGGCGGCTCGGTCGTGGCGTTCGAGATGCTCGGGTTCGGCGACCTGTCGCTGATGGTGAAGGCGGGTGTCCAATGGGGACTGTTCGGCGGCGCCGTCCAGTTGCTGGGCACGCGCCGGCACCACGAGCGTCATCTGGCCGGCATCATGGACCTGTCGCTGCTGGGCTGTTTCGCGATGACCGAGACCGGCCACGGGTCGGACGTGCAACACCTGCGCACCACGGCGACCTACGATCCGGCGGCCGAGGAGTTCGTCGTGCACACGCCCGACGTGGCGGCCCGCAAGGACTACATCGGCAACGCCGCCCGCGACGGCCGCATGGCGGTGGTGTTCGCGCAACTGGTCACCGGCGCCGAGCAGCACGGCGTGCACGCCCTGCTGGTGCCGATCCGCGAGGCCGACGGCACCCCGCGACCCGGAGTGTCCATCACCGACTGCGGCCGCAAGGGTGGCCTGAACGGCGTGGACAACGGCCGCATCATGTTCGACCACGTCCGCGTCCCACGGGACGCCCTGCTGGACCGCTTCGGCCACGTCGCCGCCGACGGCACCTACACCAGCCCGATCGAAGGCGCCGGCAGGCGGTTCTTCACCATGATCGGCACCCTGATCCGCGGCCGGGTCAGCGTGGCGGGCAGTGCCGGCAGCGCCACCAAACGCGCCCTGACCATCGCCGTGCGCCACGCCGAGCGGCGCGGCCAGTTCCGCCGGCCCGGCCAGGACACCGAGGTGCGGCTGCTGGACTACCGGGCGCACCAGCGGCGCCTGCTGCCCGCGCTGGCCACCACGTACGCGCTGCACTTCGCGCAGGAGGAACTGGTCGCCGACCTGGACGCAGTGCAGGCCGAGGACCGACCTGACGAGCAGCGCCAGCGGGAACTGGAGTCGCGGGCCGCCGGGATCAAGGCCGCCGCGACGTGGCACGCCACCGCCACCATCCAGGCGTGCCGGGAGGCGTGTGGCGGTGCCGGTTACCTGGCCGCGAACCTGCTGACCGAACTGAAGGCCGACACGGACGTGTTCACCACGTTCGAGGGCGACAACACCGTCCTGCTCCAGTTGGTCGCGAGGGGCCTGCTGACCAGCTACCGCGCCCACTTCGCGGACCTGGGCACGCTCGCCACGGCCCGGTTCGTGGCCGAGCAGTTCGTCGGCGCCGTGATCGAGCGGACCGCGGCACGGGCGGTGATCGAGCGGCTGGTCAGCGCCAACCCGGCCGGGGACGACCTGTTCGACCGGGCGTGGCACGTCCGGTCGTTCGAGGACCGCGAGACGCACGTGCTGGACGGCCTGGCCCGGCGCCTGCGCCGCGCGGCCACCGGCGACGCCGACCCGTTCGAGGTGTTCAACGACGCCCAGGACCACGTGTTGCGCGCCGCCCGCGTGCACACCGACCGGGTGGTGCTGGAAGCGTTCGTGGCCGCGATCGACCGCTGTGCCGACCCGGCGGCGCGGGCGCTGCTGGACCGCGTGTGTGACCTGTACGTGCTCAGCAACATCGACGCCGACCTGGCCTGGTTCCTCGGCCACGGCCGGCTCACCGCGTCCCGCGGCAAGCAGGTCAACGACGCGGTGAACAGGGTGTGCCGGGAACTGCGCCCGCACGCCACCACCCTGGTGGACGCCTTCGCGATCCCGGAGCCGTTCCTGCGCACCGAGATGCTGGCGGGAGCGTGAGCCTGCCGACACTTCGGGCCAGTCATCGCCCCGGGTGAGCACAATCCAGAACCATGTGTGTCGCCTGCGGCATCCCCACGCACGTCGCCGAACCGGCCGCGCCGTCGGGCAGGTTCGCCGCGCTGCGCAACCGGGACTGCCGGCCGTACCTGTTCGGCGCGGCACTGGCGATGATGGCCGACAACGTCGAGCACGTCATCACCTACTGGGTGCTGTGGCAGAAGTTCCACTCGCCGGCGCTGACCGGGTTCCAGGTCATCAGCCACTGGGTGCCGTTCCTGTTGCTGTCGGTCACCTTCGGCTCGCTGGCCGACCGGCACGACTGCCGCCGGGTCATCCAGGCGGCGCAGGCGCTGTTCATGCTCGTGTCCGCGCTGTGGGGCGTGCTGTTCGTGACCGACTCGCTCCAGGTCTGGGAGGCGTGCCTGCTGCTGGTGCTGCACGGCTGCGCGGGCGCCATCTGGGG
>DATEPR010000087.1:0-9359 GCA_035273045.1 Pseudonocardiaceae bacterium
AGCCGTGCCGCCGCACGCTTCGTCTGGCGCTCTCAGGTTCTCCCTCGCCGTCGGCGAGTCGTCGACGGCTGTTCGTATGGGCCTGGAGCGGCAACTGATCGCGTACACGGAAGAGCGCGGGTTCGGGCTGTGGCTGGCCGACTCAAGGATGGGTTACCGGACGGGCAACTGGTTCCACGTCCGCGGGTACGACGCGGACAGGGTCAGGGAGCACGAGGAGGCCAACGATCCAGACAGCCGTCCGGTCACCATCTGCCTGCCGGTGACGTTCGTCGGACCGGCCAGGGTCGGTTCCACCAACGCCTTGCTGAAGCTCCTGCGGTCACTTCCGTTCGTCGGAATCATCGGTACGTCGAATACCACGTTGGACGACCTGGCGTTCATCCACATGCAGCTGTCCGTGCGGGGACTGACCACCGGGGACCTCGTCAAGGCCAACAGGCGGCTCGCCGACGGCGTGCGGAGCCACCACGGCGGCCCACTGGACGTCCTCGGTGACGTGTTCCGCGCGCTCGACCGGCGCGAGGAGTTCGAGGCGAACACCCGCAACGGACCGGAGCTCGTCCTCCGCGCGTACGACTACAAGACACTGGTCCGGAACGTCTTCCCCTGCATCCCGCCGCCCGGTAGGCGGCGAATGGCCATCTGGTTCTCCTGGCAGATCGAGTGCGAGGACAGCGGCCTGGTCAACGTCATGAAAGGTCTCTACGAAGCCTTTCAGATGACGGCCTTGATCGACATGAAGACACGCGCGTGGACCAGCAGGGAGGAGTCGCCCAACATCGAGTACCTGATCTGCCGGCGGGTGGATTACTCGTTGCTGCGCGGCAAGGGGAAGATCTCCATTCCGAAGGATGTCATCGACAAGCGGTTCAAGGACAACGACCTGGAGCGACCGGCGTCCAGGTTCAGCATGAATCTGGAGGCCGCCTGGAAGACGAAGCTCGCTTCCATCGGCGGCTTCCGGGAACTGACGGTCGCCTGGCGGGAGGCCTGGCTCGGGCACTGGGAACCGGCGTCGTACTGACGCTGCCCGCAGGCCGGCGGGCGACGTCGGCCGAGCCGACCGCGTCGCCGCCGGGGGCAATTCTGTCTACTGTGGACATCCGCTGACCGGGCCGCGGGCACTGGGGGAAGGCCCAGCGCATCCCCCTCGTCACGCTGACGTGGCTCCGCTACACTCCGCCGGGAGCGATTGGAGCCGATCATGAAGATTGTGTTGCTGGCCCTGGGTTCTCGGGGTGACGTGCAGCCCATGGTCGCGCTCGGCCGGGAGCTGGCCGGTCGCGGTCGTCCGGTGACGGTCGTCGCGCTGCGTGACTACGCCGGTCTGGTCAACGGGGCCGGGCTGGACTTCGCGCCGGTCGACCGTTCGATGACGGAGTCCGTCCTCGCGGCCGCCGGGCCGGACGGGCGGGTTTCGAGCAATCCGATCGCCTACATCCGGGGCGCGTCCCGGTGGCTGGCAGGGATCGCGCCGCAGGTCATGGCCGCCGAACTGGCCGCGGTGGAACCCGGTGACCAGGTCGTGGCCGGGTTGCTGTCCTTTGACGACGCGGCGGCACTACGGGAGATCATCGGCTGCCGCGTGGTGAACGTGCTGTTCGCGCCGATGCTGCCCACGGTGGCCGGGGGCAGCAGCGTGCTCGGCCCGCGCCACCGCACGGCCAGCCGCATCAACCGGGTGGCCGGCACGGTCGGCGTCGCCGCCGCGGCCGGTATGTGCACGTCGACCGGCCGCGTGCTGCGCGCCACCCGTGGCCTGCCCCGAACCTCGGCGAGCCGGTTCGTACGGCTGGTGTGCGGCACACCGACCCTGTTGGCGTTCAGTCCGGTCCTGGTGCCGCCGGCGCCGGACTGGCCGGAGCACGTCTACCAGACCGGCGCCTGGCTGGACCCGGAACCGGAGTCCACGTGGCAGCCGCCGGAGGACCTGGCCGCGTTCCTGGCCGGCGGCCCGCCGCCGGTGTTCATCAGCTTCGGCAGCGTGCCGGGCACCGATCCCGACGTCGAACTCATCGCGCGTGCGGCCGCCCTGGCCGGGCAGCGGGTCATCCTCGGAGGTGCCGGGACCGGACTGCCGGCGCACTCGCCGGACGTGCACCTGCTGGCCGACGCACCGTACCGGTGGCTGCTGCCCCGCATGGCCGCGGTCATCCACCACGGCGGGGCAGGGACCACCACCGAGGCCCTGTTGGCCGGAGTGCCCAACGCCGCCGTGTCGATCGGTGCCGACCAGCCGTTCTTCGGCCGCCGGGTGCACGAACTCGGTGCTGGCCCACTGCCGGTGCGGCGCGCGTCGCTGACCGCCGAACGGCTGGCCGCGCTGATCAACGACCTCACCGGGGACACCGCCGCGGGCTACCGCGCCGCCGCGCTTACCGTGCGGGAACAACTACTGGCCGAGCGCGGAGTGCAGGCCGCGGCCGATCGACTGGTCGACGGGCTCATGGCATAGCCGGAGGCTCGCACCGTGGCGGGGCCACGGGTGCGAGCCTCCGGTCTGCCTACGAGGCGTGCTGAGCTATCCAGGCCTGCGCGGCCGCGAACCACTGGTCTGCTTGAGGTGCGTAGTTCAGGTCGTGGCCGACGCCGGGCAGGACGAAGCCGTCGACTTCAGGTACCTGGCTGCCGAGGTGCGGCTTCTCGGAGCGAACCAGCGAGGACGCGGAGCTGCAGTTGGCTCCGCCGAGACCGCAGAACAGTGGGTCGGCGGACCCGTTGGCGACCAGCACGGGTACGCGGATGTCCAGCGGGTGGGCCAGGATCAGCGGGAAGTCATCGACTTCACCGACGGTGACGGTCGACTTGTGTGCCTCGTCAAAGGCAACCAGGGACTGGTCTACGCGCTCCGGGCTGTGGAACATCTCGTCCCGCATACCCGGCGGGGTGGTGAGATAGGTGGGGTCCGTGTAGCGGCTGCCCAACTCGGGGTCCATTGTGGCGGGATGCAGCAGGATGGGCGCCAGCCGGAGCGTCGCGGTCACGTTGACGCCATGACTGACGCCGGAGAGGACCACCGCGTCGACGTCGTGGTAGCGGCTGGCCTCGTACCAGGTGGTCCAGGAGCCGTAACTGTGCCCGACGAGAACCACCTTGCGGAAGCCGTCGCGGCGCATGGCCTGGACCGCCTGATGAGTGGTGGCGGCGTCGGCATCGATCGTCACCAGGAGTCCGTTCGGGTGGGAGCTGCGGCCGATGCCGATCCGGTCGAGGGCGAGCGTGGCGAAGCCTGCCGCGTTGGCATGTGCGACATAGCTGTACCGGGTGGGGTCCGCGGACGGTCCAGGTAGGTCCCAGTAGGTGTGGTCGTAGGTGATTCCGCTCAGCAGCACCTGAAGTGTGGTGGCTCCCGGCGGCGTGCACAGTCGGCCGTAGAGCTGCTCGGTGGTGGGCCCGGTGCCGGTGAGGCTGACCGGGATCGTCACGTCGCGGCACACCGCCGGGGCCGCGCTGGCGGTCTCTTGCGATTCGGCACTACCTGGAGCCACCGTGGCGACCACGACCGCCAAGGATGCGATCAGTGCTACCAGGAGTCCTCTAGGCACGATGCTCCTCCAAGAATGTCAGCATTTGTATGCGTACACATGGAGTGACTCGTCCAAGTGAGTCGTTGACTCCCGCGAATATGGGTGTTCGCTCCATGTCTCCACTTGTCGCGCGATGCCCGAGCCGGTTCATTACGTGTCGCGGAGCGCCCGGGGCCTGGCGGCGGAGCCTAGCAGCGGCACCGAGACGTGGGAAGCGGGGATTGCCGCGCTTTGCAGCGTCCGACCAGCGGTTTTCCGCGAAAGCCAGGCCGGTTGTCCCTATTGGTCAGAAACCCCTATTCCGCGCAATAGGGGATCTCGGCTATTCCGGTATGCGGAACATGTTCAGCCGAAACAGGTTCTTGCCCAGCGGATGCAGCACCGGGAGGGCGATCCGGAGGCCGAGGGGCAACCGGTCACGCACCTCCGGTGGTGGCTTGGTGATCGAGGTCGAGCTGACGAGTGTCATGCCGAGCGACTCGAACTCACGCGGATCCTCGCAGGACCACGCCAATCGGGCGTCCATCTTGCCCTCGTCGGCGCGGCGGTTCGCGCCCCGGAGTCCCCTGCTGCTGTAGGTGTCGAAGACGATCGTGGCGCCGGGGAAGCGGCCCGCGATCTTGGCCAGTGCCCTGTCGACGTCCTCACGCGGCAGGTAGACCAACACCCCCTCGCTGACGAACAGGTACGGCCCGGGCAGCGCGGCCACGGTGTCGTGCCAGCCGTTGTCCAGCACCGAACCGGCCAGCATCCGGCGCCGGTCGGTGTCGGCGAAGAACTTGCGGCGCACCTCGATCGAGTCGGGCAGGTCCAGGTCGATCCAGTGGACCCGGCCGTCGTCCAGCCGTTCGAACCGGGTGTTCAGGCCGCTCCCGATCTCGACCACGGTGCCCGCCGGATGCCGCTCCAGGAAGCCACGCAGGAGTGAGTCGTAGATCGCGGTGCGCAGCACTGTGCCCTGGTGGAGGCCGCCGGACCGGGCCAGGGGATGGTCGATCGACTCGATGATCTCGACCGCCTTCGCGTCCCGCAGGATCGATCGCGTCTTGCGGGCGTCGACCGCCCGGTCGGCCAGCGTGAGCAGCATAGTCTCCTGGATCGTGCCCAACTCGACCTTGTGTGTGTCGGCCATGCTCGCATTCTTCCGTATCGGGTCACGCCAATGTCCAAAGAGGACGGCTGGGTGACGTGGGCGGGACCGCGTTCGGGAGCACCCGACCGTAGTTACATGCACGCGCCTACATTGGCTCCCGCGCGGGGGCGCCGGTTGATGTTGCGCGTTTCACAGTAACGGCTCGTACCAGCACCAACGTAGAAATCGCGTGATGAAACGGCCTTCCGTCACGATCAACCCGTCTCGCGATGGGAGGAACATACCGCTGATTGGGGGTACCAGACCAGTCCGCGTGTCGGTATCAAATGGCTGTCCCTGGGCGTGGTCCACGTGGGCCGAAGCGGAAGAAAAGGTGGTGGACCGGTGCCTGTCGAGACCACGCGGAGCAGGTCGGGCGTCGATCTGCTGTTATGGAGCCGTAGCCTGGTGGTGCCGGCGTTACGGGCGGCGGTGGACCGCCTGGCGGACCCGGTGGGACACGTCGCGCGATATCATTTCGGATGGTGCGACGTCCAGGGGCGGCCGATTGAGACGGCCGACTCGGGCGGCGGCCGGGCGATCCGCCCGGCGCTGGTGTTGCTGTCCGCGCAGGCGGTCGGTGGCACCGCCGAGCAGGCGGTTCCCGGCGCGTGCGCGGTGGAGCTGGTGCACAACTTCAGCCTGCTGCACGACGACCTGATGGACCGCGACCCGACTCGCCGGCAGCGCGCGGCCTGCTGGTCGGTGTTCGGTGCGAGCGCGGCGATCCTGGCCGGAGACGCCCTGCTGGCCTTGGCCTTCGACGTGCTCGGCCGGTCCGGGCGTCCGGTCGACACCGAGAACGGGTTGCTCGCCGGCGTGCTCCTGCGGATGGTCGACGGCCAGGGCGCGGACATCTCCTTCGAGGAACGGACCGACGTCGACCTGGCCGAGTGCCTGCGCATGGCGGCGGGCAAGACGGGAGCGCTGCTGGCCGGTGCGTGCGCGCTCGGAGCGTCGACCGGCGGCGGCACCCCCGGCCAGGTGGAATACCTGCGCGGTTTCGGCGAACACCTCGGCCTCGCCTACCAGTGTCTCGATGACGTGCGCGGCATCTGGGGCGATCCACTGGCCACCGGAAAGGCGGCGCGGTCCGATCTGGTCAATCGGAAGAAGACGCTGCCCGTGGTGGCCACACTGTGCTCCGGCACCGCGGCGGGACGCGAACTGGCCCTGCTCTATCACGGCGAGGGTCCGCTGCCGGCGGCGGATGTCGCCCGTGCCGCCACACTGATCGAGGCCGCGGGCGGCCGGGACTGGACCGAGGCGCGGGCCGTCCAGCACCAGGAACAGGCGATGGAGTGCCTGCGGTCCGCCGGCCTGGCGGCCCCGGCCGAGGCCGAACTGGCGGAGCTGGCACGGCTGGTGACCGCGATGGACGACCGGCCCCGATCGAACGGGGAGTGGTAGTGGTCGACGCCACTGAGCGGGTGAACCGGCTGCTGGCCGGCCTCGGGCAGCGCCCGGTGGCCGCCATGGCCTACGCCACCGCGTGGGCCGCCCGCCTGACGGCCGGTGCCGGGCAACCGGTGTTCCCGCTGGCCCGGCGGTGGCTGCGGGAACACCAGCACGCCGACGGCTCCTGGGGCGGCGTGGTGCCCAACCCGTACGACCGGCTGGTCTCCACCCTGGCCGCGGTGCTCGCCCTGCACGGCATCGACGAACCGTGGGCGACCACGGCGGTTCGTTCCGGTGTGGACTATCTGCGGGGGCACGCGACCGACTGGCGGGGCGCGGTGGGCGAGCCGATCGGCTTCGAGCTGGTGGCGCCGTACCTGGTGGCACGGTTGGGCGCGGCGGGACTGCTGTCGCTGGACGGGCTCGGCGAGCTCCACGCACTGCGCGACGACAAGCTCGCCCGTGTCCCGCCCGGCGCGCTGACCGGACGGCCCACCCCCCTGCTGTACTCGCTGGAGGTCCTGGGCGAGTTGGCGCCACCGCGCGAGGTCGCCGCGTTCTCGGCGGTGAACGGGTCGATGGCCAACAACCCGGCCGCGACCGCCGCGCTGTGGTCGGCGACCGGCGCGCGGCCCGCGCTGGACTACCTGCACGCCGCGGCACAGTCCACAGGGGACGGTGGAATGCCGGAGATCTACCCGATCTCGGTGTTCGAGCCGGGTTGGGTCGTCTACCTGTTGCACCGTGCCGGCCTGGCCACGGTCGAGGCGAAACGGCACGTCGAACGGCTGGTGGAACTGGCCGCCGGCGCCCGGCACGGAGTCGGGGTCAGCGCGGAGTTCCCGGTCCCGGACTCCGACGACACCGCCATGGTCGCGAACGTGGCACACGCGTTCGGCCACGACAACGCCGCCCTGCTGGAGTCGTTGCTGTGCTTCGAGGCGGACGACCACTTCGTCGGCTTCCAGCACGAACGCGGCGTCCCGGTCAGCGCGAACGCGCGGGTCCTTGAGGCGCTTGGTCAGCAGCCGGACCGGTTCGCCGCCCAGGTGGCCAAGGCCACCACGTTCCTGCTGGACAGCCGGCAGGACGGCGCGTGGTGGTACGACAAGTGGCATCTCTCGCCGCACTACGCCACCGCGCAGGCGGTCTTCGCCCTGGCCGGCGCCACCCCGCCGGGCACCCTGTCCGGCACCAGGCAGTGGCTGCTGGACGGGCAGCACCCGGACGGCTCCTGGGGGATGGCGGGCGGTCTGCCCGAGGAGACCGCCTACGCGGTGCTGTCGCTGGACGCCCTGGGCGACCGGCACGGGCCGGTGCCAGCCGACCGGATGCGGCGCGCCGGCGACTACCTCGGCCAGCACCTCGACGACCCGGACTTCGCCGAGTTGTGGATCGGCAAGGGCCTCTACACCCCACCCGCCGTCGTGCGGGCGGCGGTGCTCGCGGCCCACGCGGTGAGCCGGGCGGTCCAGCCGTGATCGACACCCGTTACCCACCAGCCGCGCAGTGCCCGCCGATCGGGATGCTGACCATGCGGGTGCTCGGCGACCTGCAACGCTGGACCGCCGCGGAACTGCCCGGCCATCCGGACCTGCCGCTGGCGTTCGTGGCCCTCGGCGAAGCCGTGATCCATCCCTGGGCGAGCGCCGACCAGTTGCGCCTGTCCGGGCGGATGGGGGCGTGGGTGTGCGCGGCGGACGACCACGTCGAGCGGGACGTCACCGACCTGGCCGAACTGGACGAGTTCATCGACCGGTGCGACACCGTGGTGCGGACCGGCCGGCCGGACGACAGCCGGCCACTGCTGGCGAGCCTGTCCCGCTGGCAGCGGGAACTGGCCGACGAGCCGCTGTACCCGAAGCTCGCCGAACTGTGGGAGCACAAGTTCGCCGCGTGCCTGCGGGCCATGCGCTACGACTGGGTGGTCGGCTCGGCGCGGGCCGGCGGCACGGACCCGGCGTCCACGGTCGACGAGTACCTGGCCAACGCGGACAGCATCTCGGTGTGGCAGGTGCACCTGCCGCGCTGGGTGAGTTCCGGCCGCACCGACCTGGTGGACCACCTGGACGTGCTGGTACCCGCCTTGGACGACATCGCGGTGGTGGGCAGGCTGGCCAACGACCTGGCCGGCTACTCCCGGGAACGGGCCGAGCCACGGGAGAACAACGTGCTGATGTACGGCGTCTCCCCCGAGTGGGTCCGCACCGAGATCGACCGCCGCCTCGGTGCGGTCCGCAGGCGGCTGACCGATCTGGCGGCCGTGGACTACCCTCCCGCGGTCGGCCTGGTGCGCCTCGCCGAGTGGACCGTCGGCATCTACGCGCACACCGACCCCCGCGTCTCGCCGGCCGGACCGCCATACGACCTGAGTGGAGCGTGAGTTCACGATGAGCACGGCGGACCCAGACCTCGGCGTCCCGGTCCGGAACTTCAACCACCACAAGGATCCCGCGCTGCGCGTCGACCCGTTCACCGCGTTCGACCGCTTCCGCGACGAGCCGGTCTTCTGGACCCCGGAACTGGACGGGTTCTGGGTGCTCACCCGGTACGCCGACATCCGCGAGGTGCTGCGCGACGGGGAGACCTTCTCCAGCCGGCACACCCTGATCCCGCCCATCGACTGGCCCCGCGACCGGGCCAACCGCGGGCAACGGGCGTCTGCCGAGTGGGCCAGCTACCGCAGGCTGCTCGTGCACAGCGTGACCGGCCCGGCTGGCGCGGCGGTCGCCTCGGCGGTCGAACGCGCGTGCGTCCGGCTGGTCACCCGCCTCGCGCCGCTCGGGCGGTGCGATCTCGTCGCGGACTTCGCCCAGCCTCTGCGTGACGCGCTGTTCGCCGCGTTGTTCGACGTGCCGGAGGCGGAGACCGAACGGTGTGCGCGCTGGGCGTCGGACCTGCTCCAGGACGTCGACCCGGACCGCAGGCTGCGGGCCGCCCAGGACTTCAAAGCCTATGTCGGGCAGGGCATCGCCGCCTGTGCGAGCGGCAGGCGCACGGGCACGGGGCTGCTGCACGCGCTCGCCACGGCCGACGTCGACGGCCGGCCGCTGCGCGCGGACGAGGCGGTCGATCTCGCCTTCAAGATGGGCATCGGCAGCGTGGACACGATCACCAACTCCATCGGCTTCAGCTTCCGGTACCTGGCAACACGTCCCGACCTGCAACGACGCCTCGGGACGGAGAGCGCCGCGGCGGCGGACGAGTTGCTCCGGCTGCACTCGGTGGCCTGTGTGGCCAGGGTCGCCACCCGCGACACCGAGATCGCCGGCACCCGGATCCGGGCCGGCGAGCGCGTC
>DATEPR010000088.1:0-14928 GCA_035273045.1 Pseudonocardiaceae bacterium
CACCGCGCGGTGTCGCGCGGGCCAGCCCGTCCATGACCTGCTCCCGCACCCGGGCGAACTCCTCCCGGTCCAGCTCGGCGGCGAGCAGTCGCACGCCACAGGAGATGTCGAAACCGACTCCCCCCGGCGACACCACCCCGCCGGCCCGCACGTCGGTGGCGGCGACTCCGCCGATGGGGAACCCGTAGCCCCAGTGCATGTCCGGCATGGCGTAGGAGGCGTCGACGATGCCCGGCAGCGTGGCCACGTTCGCCACCTGCGTGACGGACTGGTCGGCGGCCGGGTCGGGCAGCAGCGCCCGAGACGTGAAGACCACGCCGGGCACCCGCATCTCGCCGTCCCGCGCGATGCGCAGCCGGTACGGCGTCTCCTGGACCAGCTCCATCTGCTTCGGCGTACCCGGGACCCAGGCCCGGCTAACCGGCCGGTACCGGCCAGATGGGCGGTCCATCGGTGCGGACGCCGCCGTCGCGGCCGCCGGCACGATAGCGTTCCTCACAAACCTGGTCGGCACCACGAATGTCGAGGAACTGGAATCTGATGGCTGACGCAGTCCGGACCCAACCCACTCGGGCGCCCGCCATGCCCGAGGACGTGGACGACACCACGCCCAACGCTGCCCGGATCTACGACTACCTGCTCGGTGGCAACCACAACTTCGCCGTGGACCGGGAGTTGGCCGAGCGGATGGTGCGTGCGTTCCCGCCGGCCCGCAATGCCGCGATGCTCAATCGCGCCTGGCTGCGGCGGGTCGTCGTCGACGCGCTGGACGCGGGCATCCGGCAGTTCCTGGACGTCGGCTCCGGTGTGCCGGCGATGGGCACCGTCCACGAGATCATCCGCTCCCACCTGCCCGCCACCGACCGGGCCACCGTCGTGTACGTCGACTACGAAGCCGTCGCCGTCCAACATTCCCGCATGATCCTGGACCGGGACCAGGCCACCGACTGGGCCACGATCGTCCAGCAGGACCTGCGCCGCCCGCACACGATCCTGAAGCACCCGGAGACCACCCGGCTGATCGACTTCACCCGGCCGGTCATGGTCCTCATGCTCGCCGTGCTGCACCTGGTCGGACCGGACGACCGTCCGCACGCCCTGATGGCCACCTACCGGGCGGCACTGGCCCCCGGCAGCCGGCTGGCCATCAGCCACGGCACCATTCCCGACCACCACACCGACCCGCACCAGGTCGTGGCACTGGCCCGCAACTCCACCAACCCGGTGTGGCCCCGCGACCGGGACCAGGTCCGCGCCTTCTTCGGTGACTGGCCGCTGGTGCACTACCCCGACCTGGTCCACCCGCCCGACTGGCTGCCCGAGCCGCACGGCGAACTCACCGCGGACGAGATGGCCGGCCGGCCCCTGATCTGGTGCGGCGTGGCCGAACGGCCACCCGCCTGAGCTACTCGGGGTCGTAGGTTCTGGTTGGCACGCCGGCCAGTCCGGCCCGCAGGTCGCTCAGTTGGCCTCGCACGACTCCGGCCGCGCGGGCCTGGACGAGTGCGTTGCCCAGCGCTGCCGCCTCGGTCGGGCCGGCGACCACCGGAAGGCCGCAGGCGTTGGCGGTGAGCTGGCACAGCAGCGTGTTCCGCGCGCCGCCGCCCACGATGTGCACCACGTCCACGGCCCGGCCGGACAGGTCGGCCGCCTCCGCGATGGTGCGGCGGTAGGCGTCGGCCAGGCTGTCCAGTACACATCGGGCGAGCTCGGCCGGTGTTGCCGGGACCGGCTGGCCGGTTCGCCGGCATTCGTCCCGCAACCGGCCGGGCATGTCGCCCGGTGGCAGGAACTCCGGGCGATCCGGGTCCACAATGGACCGGGTTGGCAGTCGTCCGGCTTCGGCCAGCAGGTCCGCCAGCCGCACCGGCACGCCCTCCCGTTCCCAGGTGCGCAGCGACTCCTGGAGCAGCCACAGCCCCATCACGTTGCGCAGGAACCGGACCGTCCCGTCCACTCCCAGCTCGTTGCTGAAGTTGGCCGTCCGCGCCGCGTCCGTCGTCACCGGTTCGGGCAACTCCACCCCGACCAGTGACCACGTGCCGCACGACACGTACGCGAACCGCTCCCCCCGCGCCGGCACCCCGACGACCGCCGACGCCGTGTCGTGCGATCCGACCGTGTACACCGGCGTCCGGCCGATGCCGCACTCCTCGGCCACCCCCGGCAGGACATCGCCCAGCAGGGTGCCCGGTTGCCGGATCGGCGGGAACAGGCGCGGCAGGCCGAGCCGGTCGTGGACTTCCGCCGACCACTCCCGCGTGCGCACGTCCAGCAGGCCGGTCGTGGACGCGTTGGTCAGCTCCGTCCCGGTCTCGCCGGTCAGCCAGTAGCCGAACAGGTCCGGGATCAGCAACGCCCGCGCGGCCCGCCGCAGTGCCGCCGTCCCGTTCGCCGCCACCAGTTGGAACACGGTGTTGAACGGCAGGAACTGCACCCCCGTCACCGCGTACAGCCGGTCGAACGCCACCCGCCCGGCGACGCCGTTCGTGCGCGCGTCCCGGTAGTGCACCGGATTGCCGAGCAGTGCCCCGTCCTCGTCGAGCAGCGCGTAGTCGATCGCCCAGGAGTCCACGCCGATGCCGCACAGGCCCGGTCCGGCCGCCCGCAGCCCGTCCAGCACCCCGGCCCACAGCGCCAGCACGTCCCAGTGCAGCGTCGCCCGCACGCGCACCGGCCGGTTGGGGAACCGGTGCGCCTCCCGGACCACCAGGGTGTCCCGCTCGACGTCGACCACCACCACCCGGCCCGAGGACGCCCCCAGGTCGACCGCCGCGAACCTGGCCACTAGCGCAGGAAGGCCGCCGCCACCCCCGCGTCCACGGGGATGTGCAGGCCGGTCGTGTGTGACAGGTCGCCGGCGGTCAACGCGAACACCGCGTTCGCCACGTGCTCCGGCAGCACCTCCCGCTTCAGGATGGTCCGCCGCGCGTAGAACTCGCCCAGTTCCTCCTCCGGCACCCCGTACACCGCGGCCCGCTGGGCGCCCCACCCGCCGGCGAAGATGCCCGACCCGCGGACCACGCCGTCCGGGTTCACGCCGTTCACCCGGATCCCGGACTCGCCCAACTCGGCCGCGAGCAGCCGCACCTGGTGTGCCTGGTCCGCTTTCGCCGCCCCGTACGCGATGTTGTTCGGCCCGGCGAACACGCTGTTCTTGCTCGCGATGTACACGATGTCCCCGCCCCGGCCCTGCGCCCGCATCACCCTGGCCGCCTCCCGTGCCACCAGGAACGATCCGCGTGCCATCACGTCGTGCTGGCGGTCCCAGTCGGCGACCGTGGTCTCCGCCAAGGGTTTCGAGATGGACAGGCCGGCGTTGTTCACCACCAGGTCCACCCCGCCGAACGCGCGAGCGGCGGCGTCGAACGCGGCCCGGACCTGGTTCTCGTCGGTGACGTCCACCGTGACCGGCACCGCGACGTCCGCCGTGCCCAACTGTTCCGCGACCGTGCCGGCCGACTCGCCGTTGACGTCCGCGACCACGACGCACGCGCCCTCGGCGGCCAGCCGGTGCGCGATCGCCCTGCCGATGCCCGAACCGGCGCCGGTGACCAGCGCGACCCGGGTGGCCAGCGGCTTCGGCTTCGGCAGCCGGCGCAGCTTGGCCTCCTCCAGCGCCCAGTACTCGATCCGGAACTTCTCCGACTCGTCGATCGGTGAGTAGGTGGAGATCGCCTCGGCGCCGCGCATCACGTTGATCGCGTTGACGTAGAACTCGCCGGCCACCCGCGCGGTCTGCTTGTCCTTGCCGAAACTGAACATGCCGATCCCGGGCACCAGCACGATCGCCGGGTCGGCGCCGCGCATCGGCGGGCTGTCCGGCTCCGCGTGCTTCTCGTAGTACGCCCGGTAGTCCGCGCGGTAGGCGGCGTGCAGTTCGCGCAGCCGCTCGCTCACCCGGTCCAGCGGCGTGTCCGGCGCCAGGTCCAGCACCAGCGGCCGGACCTTGGTGCGCAGGAAGTGGTCCGGACAGGACGTGCCGAGCGCGGCCAGCCGGGGATGTTCGGTCCTGGCCAGGAAGTCCAGCACGACGTCGCTGTCGGTGTAGTGGCCGACCTGCGGGCTGTCGGTCGACACCAGGCCGCGCACGACCGGGGCCAGCTCGGCCGCGCGGGCGTGCCGCCGCTCCTGCGGCAGGGCCGCGTAGCCGGGGATCCGCGCGCCGAACGGCTCGGCCCTGCCGTGCTCGGCGATGAAACGTTCCGCTGTGCGGATGATGGCCAGCGACCGCTGCTCGCACTCCGCGCTGGTCGCGCCCCACGCCGTGATGCCGTGCCCGCCGAGCACGCACCCGATCGCCCGCGGGTTGGCCGCCGCGATGGCCGCGATGTCCAGCCCCAGCTGGAAACCCGGTCGCCGCCATGGCACCCACACCACGGTGTCGCCGAAGCACTCCCCGGTCAGCCGTTCCCCGTCCACGGCCGTGGCCAGCGCGATCCCCGAGTCCGGGTGCAGGTGGTCCACGTGCGGCCGGTCGACCAGGCCGTGCATCGCCGTGTCGATCGACGGCGCCGCGCCACCGCGCCCGTGCCGGCAGAAGTCGAAGGCGGCCACCATCTCGTCCTCGCGCTCCACCCCCGGGTACACGTCCACCAGCGCGCGCAGCCGGTCCAGCCGCAGCACGGCGAGCCCGCGTTCGGTGAGCGTGCCCAGGTCACCACCGGAACCCTTGACCCACAACAGGTCCACCGGCCGGCCGGTCACCGGGTCGGTGTCGGTGCCCTTGACCGACGTGTTGCCGCCCGCGTAGTTGGTGTTCCTCGGGTCGGCGCCCAGCCGGTTGGACCGGGCGATCAGGTCGGCGACGGGAGAGGTCATCCGGGTCAGTCCTTCGGTTTCCGGTCAGGCGCCCCAGCCCGCCTGGTGGCCGCCCACCCGCTCCGTCACGATGCGGTGCGCGTATCCGGAACGGGCGTACGCCGCCATCGGGTCGGGGTCCAGGCCCTGCTCGGCGCGCAACCGCGCCAGCCAGGGCCGCACGTCGGTGTGGTAGGCGTCCATGAACACGGCGTTCGCGCCGAGCACGTCACCGTCGCGCTGCGCGGCGGTCAACGCGTCGACGTCCACCAGCAGCGCCTTCGCCGTCGCCTCCTGCACGTTCATCACCGACCGGATCTGGCCGGGGATCTTCGGCTCGATGTTGTGGCACTGGTCCAGCATGAACGCGATGCCGGTGGCCGGGTCGAACCCGCCGCCGTCGCGCACCTCGTACAGGATGCGGAACAACTGGAACGGGTCGGCCGCGCCCGCCATCAGGTCGTCGTCGGCGTAGAAGCGGGAGTTGAAGTCGAACGCGCCGAGCTTGCCGGCCCGCAGCAGGAACGCGACGATGAACTCGATGTTGGTGCCCGGGGCGTGGTGTCCGGTGTCCACGCACACGACGGCCCGCTCGCCCAGACGCAGGCAGTGCGCGTACGAGGTGCCCCAGTCCGGCACGTCCGTGGTGTAGAAGGCGGGCTCGAACAGCTTGTACTCCAGGACCAGCCGCTGGTCGCGCCCGAGCCGTTCGTACACCGTGGCCAGGGCCTCGGCCAGGCGGTCCTGCCTGGCCCGGATGCTGTCCTGGCCGGGATAGTTGGTGCCGTCGGCGAACCACAGCTTGAGGTCCCGCGACCCGATCTCGTCCATGACGTCGACGCACTCCAGCAGGTGCCCGACGGCCTTCTTGCGGATCGCCGGATCGGGATTGGTCACGCTGCCCAGCAGGTAGTCGTCGTCCTGGAACACGTTGGCGTTGACCGTGCCCAGCCGTACCCCGTGGTCGGTGGCGAAGCGGGCCAGTTCGCCGTAGTCGGCCACCTTGTCCCACGGGATGTGGATGGCGACGCTGGGCGCCACCCCGGTGAACCGGTGCACCTGGGCGGCGTCCTCGATCTTCTCGAACGGGTCCCGTGGCACGCCGGGCTGTGCGAAGACCTTGAACCTGGTGCCCGAGTTGCCGAAGGCCCACGACGGCAGCTCGATGTGCTGCGTGCGGAGGATCTCGGCCGCGGCAGGGCTTCCGGTCATCTCGGGACCTGCTTTCGTGTCCGGGCAGGCGATGAAACCTTTCATCCTGGTCAAAACCGTAATCCCGCCCATTGTGCGACGTCAAGGCCGGTCGCGCCGGCGCGGTCGAGCCAGCTCACCCCGGGTGAGCGTTGATCGGCTACATTCGTCGGCAACGGGGTCGCCTGTTGATGACACGATTCAGCGGAGGCAGGCGTGGTATCGGTCAGCGTCAAGGATGTCGCCGCGCTCGCCGGCGTCTCGTTGGGCACGGTGTCGAACGTGCTCAACCGGCCGGACCGGGTGGCCCCCGGGACCCGGGACCGGGTGCTCGCGGCGATCGACGAGCTCGGCTTCGTCCGCAACGAGGCGGCCCGCCAGTTGCGGGCCGGGCACAGCAGGATGATCGGGCTGGTGGTGCTCGACGTCGGCAACCCGTTCTTCACCGACGTCGCGATCGGCGTCGAGCAGGCGGCGGCCGGGGCGGGGCTGTCGGTGATCCTGTGCAACAGCGCCGAATCCACCGAGCGGGAGAACCACTACCTGAGCCTGCTGCAGGAGCACCGCGCGTACGGGGTGCTGATCACCCCGGTCGCGGAGCAGAACCCGCGCATCGAGCAGATCCGCAGGCGGGGCATACCGACGGTGCTGGTGGACCACGGCACGACCCGGCGCCAGTGCTCGGTGTCGGTGGACGACGTGGTCGGCGGCGAACTAGCGGCGGCGCACCTGCTGGCCGCCGGGCACGAGCGAATCGCGTTCCTCGGCGGGCCGCTGGGCATCAAGCAGGTCGCGGATCGGTTGGCGGGGGCCAGGAAGGCGATCCGGGCCGCGGGCGTCGACCCGTTCCGGCTGACCCTGATCGAGACCGGGGCGATGACGGTGGCCGCGGGCAGGGCGGCGGCCGAGCGGCTGCGCGCGGTGCGCGGCGACCGGCCGACCGGTGTGTGCTGCGCCAACGACATGCTCGCGCTGGGCGTGTTGCAGGACATGACGCGCCACCACGTCGACGTGCCGGGCGAGCTGGCCATCGTCGGCTACGACGACATCGACTTCGCGGCGGCGGCCGCCGTTCCGCTCACCTCGGTCCGCCAGCCCCGGGTGCAGTTGGGCGAGGCAGCGGCCACGTTGCTGATCGACGAGGTCGAACGGCCCGCCACCCACCAGCACCGGCAGGTCGTCTTCGAGCCGGAGCTCGTCGTCCGTGAGTCGACCACCCCGGCCGCCGGCGCACGCTGACCCACGGCCGTCGCGGTTGAATCGATTTATCGCATAGGTCCGATCCAGTCGGACAAGTCGCGCGGACCGGGCCGGTGGCGAGCACTAGAACGATCCACCGAAGCGCCAGTCTTGAACCCAAACCACCCGTTCGATAGCCTATCAGCCTTGATACGTTTCAAAATGTGACCCAGGTCAACGTCGACTCGGAGGTCCAGATGAGCACAGGCGAAGCCGTCGGCGTTGTCCCCGCCGAGGACAGCGGCACCGTCACGCGGCAGCACTGGAAGTGGTCGGCACTGGCCGGCATGGCGTCCTACCTCGACGCCGGATCGATCGTCGCGCTGGGCTCCGGTCTCGCGTTGTTCCAGACCTATCTCGGGTTGTCCAACTCCGCGGTCGGGGCGCTCGCGGCCATCGGGCCGAACGCGCTCGGCTGCGCGGTCGGCGCCTTCGCCGGCGGCCGGATGGGCGACAAGTTGGGCCGCAAGCGAATCTACAAGTACGACCTGCTGGTGTACGCGTTCGGCATCCTGCTGATCATGCTGGCGGTCAACGCGCCGATGCTGTTCGCCGGCACGTTCATCGTCGGTGTCGCGGTCGGCGTCGACGTGCCCACCTCGCTCGCGCTGGTCGGTGAGTTCTCGCCGTCGAAGGCGCGGGGCAAGCTGGTGAGCTTCACCCAGATCGCGTGGAACTCCGGGCCGGTGGTCGTGCTGCTGCTGGCGTTCGCCCTGTCCTCGCTGAACCTGCTGGGCATCCGGATCGTCTTCGCGATGCTGTTCGTGGTCGCCATCGTCACGTGGGCGCTGCGCCGGGGACTCGCCGAGTCGGCACGCTGGCAGACCGCGTCGACCGGCCCGATCGTGCACCGGGTCCGGGCGCTGTTCCGTGGCCGCAACATGCAGGCTCTACTGTGGACGACCACGATCTACCTGTTCTGGAACCTGGCCGCCGGCACGGCCGGCATCTTCACCCCGTACATCATCAAGACCCTGCACGCCGGAAGCCAGGGCGCGAGCGTCGCCCTGTCCTGCGCCGGGTTCGTGATCGGCATCGTGTTCACGCTGCCGTTCATGCGCCTGGTCGACCGAGGGCACGGCGTCCGGCGGGCGATGTGGGGCGCCGGCGCGGTGATGCAGGTGCTGGGGTACCTGGCGTACCTGGTGTTCCCGTTCACCATCCCGGTCATCATCCTCAACATCGTGTTGTTCGCCGTCGGCGCCGCGTTCGCCGGTGAGGCGGTGTACAAGATCTTCAGCCAGGAGCTGTTCCCCACCATGCTCCGCGCGACCGCGCAGGGCTTCACGTTCGGTGCCGCGCGGACGATCCTCGGCGTCTGGAGCTTCTTCGTGCCGGTGCTGGCGGGTGCGGGCATCCGGCCGGTCGCGGCGTTCCTCACCGCCGCCCTGGTCATCAGCGGTGTCACCGGTTTCTTCTTCATGCCGAACACGGCGGGCAAGCCGCTGGAGCAGATCGAGGCCGAGCGGGCGGCGGCATGACACTGGTCCGTTCCGTTCGCTTCGAGCACCTGGACGACGCGCTCGGCATCGGCGTGGCCCGGCCACGGCTGTCCTGGCAGGTGCACACGGACGATCCGAAGTGGACACAAACGGCGTACGAGGTGGAGCGGGACGGCGACGTCGTGCGCGTCGAGTCGGCGGAACAGGTGCTCGTCGCGTGGCCGTTCGCACCGCTGGCCTCCCGGGAGCGGGCGACCGTCCGGGTGCGCGTCGCGTCCGGTGAGCGCTGGTCGGCGTGGAGCGAACCGGCCACGGCCGAGGCCGGGCTGCTGTCCGCGGACGACTGGACGGCGCGCTTCGTCAGTCCGGTCGCGGCCGCCGGCCCGGCGCCGATCCTGTCGCGCACCGTGGTCCTGCGCCGGGACGTGGTCTCGGCCCGGCTGTACGCCACCGCGCACGGCGTCTACCAGGCCGCGGTGAACGGGCGGCGGGTCGGCGACGTGGTCCTGGCACCCGGCTGGACGGCGTACGAACACCGGTTGCGTTACCACACCTACGACGTCACCGACCTGCTCACCGACGGCGAGAACACCCTGGACGTGACGCTGGGCAACGGCTGGTACCGGGGCCGGCTGGGCTGGACCGGCCGGCAGGGCCACTACGGCCGGCGGCTCGCCCTGCTGGCTCAACTGGAAGTCCGGTACGCCGACGGCACCCGCGAGACGATCGGCACCGACGAGACGTGGACCGCGGGCACCGGCGCGGTCCAGGCCGACGACCTGTACGACGGCCAGCTCACCGACTACACCGCGCCCAGGACGACCGGCCCGGTCGAGGTGGTCGACGGCGACCTGGGCGCCCTGGTCGCGCCAGAAGGCCCACCCGTGCGGGTCACCGAAGTGCTGCCGGCCAAGGAAACCTGGCGGTCCCCGGCCGGGAGGACGTTGGTGGACTTCGGCCAGAACCTCGTCGGCTGGGTCCGGTTGTCCGTGCGGGGTCCGGCGCGGGTCACCGTCCGCCATGCCGAGGTGCTCGACGGCGGTGAACTGGGCGTGCGGCCGCTGCGCTCGGCGAAGGCGACCGACACGTACGTGCTCCCGGAAGGCACGTTCACCGTCGAACCGAGCTTCACCTTCCACGGGTTCCGCTACGCCGAGATCAGCGGTGTCACCGAGTTCACCGCCGAGGCCGTGGTCGTCGGTTCGAGCCTGCGGCGCACCGGGTGGTTCGACTGCTCGGACGCCGAGCTCAACCGGTTCCACGACAACGTCGTGTGGAGTATGCGGGGCAACTTCCTGGACATCCCGACCGACTGCCCGCAGCGCGACGAACGGCTCGGGTGGACCGGTGACATCCAGGTCTTCAGCCCCACGGCGACGTTCCTGTTCGACTCGGCGGGCTTCCTCTCGTCGTGGCTCGCCGACCTCGCCCTGGACCAGCACGCCGACGGTGCCGTGCCGTTCGTGATCCCGGACGCGCTGGGCGACCCCGAGCCGACCGCCGCGGCCTGGGGTGACGCGGCGGTGGTCGTGCCGTGGGTGCTCTACCAGCGTTACGGCGACGCCGCCGTTCTCCGGCGGCAGTACGAGTCCATGTGCCGCTGGGTCGACAAGGTGTCGTCGCTGACCACGGACGGCGTGTGGGCGGGCGGTTTCCAGTTCGGTGACTGGCTCGACCCCACCGCGCCGCCGGACAACCCGTTCGCCGCCAAGGCCGACCCGGACGTCGTCGCCACCGCGCATCTCGCCCGGTCCGCCGGGATCGTCGCGGACGCGGCCCGCGTCATCGGCCGGGACCCGGCCCGGTACGACAGGCTCGCCGGCCAGACCCGGGACGCGTTCGTCCGGCACTACGTCACCGCGGCCGGCCGGATACTGTCCGACGCCCCGACCGTGTACGCCATGGCGCTGGCCTGGGGGCTGTTGCCCGCCGGGGAGCCGCGACGGCTGGCCGGGGAACGGCTCGCCGACCTGGTGCGCGTCGGTGGCTTCCGGATCGGCACCGGGTTCGTGGGCACGCCGTTGGTCACCGAAGCACTGTGCGTCGCGGGGCATCCCGACCTCGCGTGCCGGCTGCTGTGCCAGCGGGCCTGCCCGTCCTGGCTCTACCCCGTCACCATGGGCGCCACCACCATCTGGGAACGGTGGGACAGCATGTTGCCCGACGGCACGATCAATCCGGGCGAGATGACGTCGTTCAACCACTACGCGCTCGGCGCCGTCGCCGACTGGATGCACCGGTCCGTGGCCGGCCTGGCCCCTGCCGCGCCGGGCTACCGCCACATCACCGTCCGGCCCGTGCCCTGTGCGGCGCTCACCCACGCCTCCGTCCGGCACCGGACGCCCTATGGCGACGTGTCGGTCGCGTGGCGGCGGGCGGACGGCCGGTTCACCCTGGAGGTCACCGTCCCACCGGGCAGCGCCGCGACCGTGCACCTCCCGGGCGGCGACACCGTGGAGATCGGGCACGGCACCCACGACTGGACGGTGGCCGACCCGTCGGCAGTGGCACACCGGCCGGTCGGCACCGTGCGCGACCTGATCGACACGGCCCACCTGTGGGAACAGGCGGTGGCGTTGTTCGTCGAGAACGGACTCGCCAGGGACGACGCCGACGTCGCCGCCCGGGCCGCCCGGTTCCTCGACGCTCCAGCCGTCGACCTGCCGAACCATCTGACTCGCGGCCGCGGCGCCGAGCCGGAACTGCGGCGAAAACTCGCCCGGCTGCTCGGCTGAAGCGAGCCAACCGCCCGGACCGGCTGCCGTTCAGATGCTCGTCGGCGGCGATTTTGTCGGGAGGGCGCCGTACCATGTCCGCACTTGTCAGGAGCGGAGTGGTGAGGGGTCGTTATGTCCGGAGTGCGGGTACTGGTCGGCACGCGCAAGGGCGCGTTCGTGCTCACCGCGGACGGCGGTCGTCGGGACTGGCAGGTCGACGGCCCGCACTTCGGTGGGTGGGAGGTCTACCACGTGGCCGGCTCGCCGGCCGATCCCGACCGGTTGTACGCGTCGCAGTCCACGTCGTGGTTCGGCCAGTTGATCCAGCGTTCCGACGACGGCGGCAGGACGTGGCAGCAGGTCGACCACGACTTCACCTACGAGGGTGGCGCGGGTGAGCACCTGTGGTACGACGGCACGCCGAGACCGTGGGAGTTCACCAGGATCTGGCACCTCGAACCGTCGCTCACCGATCCGGACACGGTGTACGCGGGCGCGCAGGACGCCGCGCTGTACCGCAGCGGCGACGGCGGCAAGAGCTGGCAGGAGCTGACCGGGCTGCGCAACCACGCTTCCGGTCCCCGCTGGCAGCCGGGCGCGGGTGGCCTGTGCCTGCACACGATCATCCTCGACCCGAACGACCCGAACCGGATGTACGTCGCGATCTCCGCCGCGGGCGCGTTCCGCAGTGACGACGCTGGCGTGTCCTGGCGGCCGATCAACCGCGGCCTGCGGTCCGAGGGCATCCCCGACCCGGACGCCGAGGTGGGGCACTGCGTCCACCGCATCGCGTTGCACCCGTCCCGCCCGGACGTGCTTTACATGCAGAAACATTGGGACGTCATGCGCTCCGACGACGCGGGCGACTCCTGGCGGGAGATCAGCGGCAACCTGCCCAGCGACTTCGGCTTCCCGATCGCGGTGCACCCGCACGAGCCGGACACGGTCTTCGTGGTGCCCATCCACAGCGACTCCGAGCACTACCCGCCGCAGGGCAAGCTGCGCGTCTACCGCAGCCGCTCCGGTGGCGACGAGTGGCAGCCCCTGACCCAGGGCCTGCCGCAGAGCCACTGCTACGTCAACGTGCTGCGTGACGCGATGGCGGTCGACACGCTGGACGACGCGGGCATCTACTTCGGCACCACCGGCGGCCAGGTGTACGTCTCCCCCGACTCCGGGGACACCTGGGCGCCGATCGCCCGTGACCTGCCCGCGGTGCTGTCGGTCGAGGTGCAGACACTGCCATGAACACCGTCCGCGTCAAGCTGCCCACCCACCTGCGCGGACTGGCCCACGTCGACGGTGAGGTCGAACTGTCGGTGGACGGGCCGGTGACCCAGCGTGCCGTGCTGGACGCGCTGGAGCAGCGGTTCCCCATGCTGCGCGGCACCATCCGCGACACCACCACCGGAAAGCGCCGCGCGTTCGTCCGGTTCTTCGCCTGCGAGACGGACCTGTCCAACGACTCCCCCGACGACCCCCTGCCCCAGCAGGTGACCGCCGGCACCGAACCGTTCCTGGTCGTGGGCGCGATGGCCGGCGGCTGACGCGACCGGTACAGTCTCCTGGCGGTCGGACTGGTAGGAGTTGGTCGTGGCAGCCAAGACACCCTCGTGGGGAGAACCGCCAGTGGTGGACACCACCACGCCGAACGCGGCGCGGATGTATGACTGGTATCTCGGCGGCGCCCACAACTTCGAGGTCGACCGGGAGTTCGGGCGACGGGTCGAAGCGATCTGGCCGAACATCAAGCCGGTCGCCCGGCACAACCGCGCCTTCCTGCAACGTGTCGTCCGGGACAGCCTGGACGCCGGCATCCGGCAGTTCCTGGACATCGGTTCCGGTGTGCCCACCGTCGGCAACGTGCACGAGGTCTGTGCCGACGCCCGACCGCCCGCACACGTCGTCTACGTCGACTACGAACCCGTCGCGTTCACCGCGGCCCAGGTGCTGCTGGAGGAACAGCAGGTCGATGACCGAGCCACCGTCATCCAGGAGGATCTGCGCGAACCGGCGGCCATCCTCGACCACCCGGAAACCCGCCGGCTGCTGAACTTCGACGAACCGGTCTGCCTGTTGACAGTGGCGTTATTCCATTTCGTCAGCGATGCCGAGCACCCCAAGGACATCCTGGCCGCCTACCGGGACCGGCTGGCTCCGGGCTCGCGGCTGGCCCTGACCCACATCGCCTGCGACGAGGCACCACCTGCCGAACGCGACCAGGTGCTGGCCTTCTGCGAGGCGTACAAGGACACCAGCAATCCGCTCTACTGCCGGGACCGCGCCGAGGTCACCGCGCTGTTCGACGGGTGGAACCTGCTCGAACCCGGTGTCGTGTTCATCCCGGACTGGCGTCCGACCACTCCGCCCGACCTGACCGACACCGCGCGACCGCTGGCCTGGTGTGGCGTGGGCGAACTGCGCTAGCCGGGTGGTTTCCCGCCGCACCAACGGAAAGCCGGCGATCATCTGCTCGCCCAACTCCCGATCAGGCCAGCACCGCTGTCTTGTCGCCGGCCGGGCAGGAGCGGTCTGACCAAGTCATGCCGGCCGCGCTCAATCTGAACCATGATCCCCCGGTTGTGACAGCCGTCGCCGATGGACGATGATTCGGGTATGACCGTTGTCGAGTTGCCCAAGTACAACGAACTGCTCTGGCCGGCGTTGCAAGCAGTATCGGAACTGGGCGGGTCAGCATCGATCGATGAGATAGCTGAGACCGTCATCAAACGTGAGGGTTTCACGGACAAGCAGCAGTCGGTGCTCCACAATGACGGTCCGCAGACCGAAATCGGCTATCGGCTCGCCTGGGCAAGGAGCTACCTCAAAGGCATGGGCCTGCTGACCAATAGTGCGCGTGGAGTCTGGGCTCTGACAGAGGACGGCAGTGCTGCTCTCGCTGACCCGTCGAAGACGGACGGTCAACGCCGAGAAGCGGTCAACGAGCTGTGGGCGGCATACGTCACTGAACTCCGAAAGGCGCGGAGGGTCAGGCGGCCGCCGGCGGACGACCCCGATCCCATGGCAGCGGAGGAGCGCACGTGGAAGGAGTCGTTGCTGAGCCAACTCATGGCTATGCGGCCGGATGCGTTCGAGCGCTTGGCGAAACGACTGCTCCGCGAGGCTGACTTCGACAGCGTCAACGTCACCGGGCAAAGCGGCGACGGCGGTATAGACGGCCTCGGGATCTATCGCCTGGGCCTGGTCAGCTTTCCCGTGTTCTTCCAATGCAAGCGGTACCGAGGCAGTGTCGGAGCGGGCGCTGTCCGCGACTTTCGAGGTGCCATGCTTGGGCGCGGAGACAAAGGGCTGCTCATCACCACCGGATCGTTCACCTCGGACGCCAAGAAGGAAGCGACCCGCGATGGTGCGCCGCCCATCGATCTGATTGACGGCGACCGGCTGTGTGATCTGCTGAAACGATACAACCTCGGTGTTCGGACCGAAATACGCACTGTCGAGGACGTCACGATCGACCCGTCCTTCTTTGCCGAATTGTAGGAGTCACGGACTCATCGGCAATGCACCCGTTCGTGGAT
>DATEPR010000089.1:0-10278 GCA_035273045.1 Pseudonocardiaceae bacterium
GCGCGGCGCTGTAGCCGAACGAGTCGGGCAACCACACCTCGCGCGTCTCGATGCCGAACTCGTCCAGGTAGAACCGTTTGCCGTAGGTGAACTGCCGGGCGAGGGCCTCGCCGCCGGGCATGTTCGTGTCCGACTCCACCCACATGCCACCCACCGGGATGAACCGCCCGGCGGCCACGTGCGCGCGGACCCGGGAGTACACGTCCGGGTACTCGTCCCGCAGCCAGGCCAGTTGTTGGGCCTGCGACATCGCGTACACCAACTCCGGGTGGTCGTCCATCAGCGCCGTCACGTCGCACACGGTCCGCGCCACCTTGCGGACGGTCTCGCGCAGCGGCCACAGCCACGCCGAGTCGATGTGCGCGTGGCCGACGGCGGACACGCGGTGCGCGCTCGCGTTGGCCGGGCTGGCCAGCACGTCCGCCAGGCAGGCCCGCGCGTCGAGAGCGTGCGCCGCGACGTCGCGCACGTCGAGCCGGTCCAGCGCCCGTTCCAGCGCGCGCAGCAGTTCCCACCGTCGCGCGTCGCCGGCCGGCAACTGCCGCATCAGCTGGTCGGCCACCTCGATGTCGGCGATGAGGTCGGCGACGTTCTGGTGGTACACGGCGATGTCGAACGCGACGGTCCGGTACAGCGGCGCCGAGCCGGCCGTCGCACGGTCACCCAGTGGGGTGGCGCCGAACGGCGGGTAGCCCATGATGTCCGGGTTGGCCGCCGCCTCGACGTAGAGCAGCACGTCCTCGTCGGCCCGCAGCCGCACCCACCGGTTCCGCGGATGCACGCCCTTCACCGGCGTGCCGTCCGCCCGGTACACCAGGCCTTCGCACTGGAAACCCGGGGTGGCGCCGTCGAATCCCAGGTCCACCACGAGTTCCACGACCTCGGCGGACCACTCGGCGGGCACCGAACCGGTCACCCGGAACCAGCTCGTACCCCACGGCGGACCCCACGCCTCGCCCGCCGACGTGGGCACGTAGTCGGCGGCCAGCGCGACCGACACCGGCACCGGTTCACCCGGCACGTGCCACACCTCGACCTCGGCCGGCACCCTGGGTCCGTACAGCGCGGGCCGGATGCGTTCCCGCAGTACGCGGTCGATGCGGCCCTCGACCAGTGCCCGATCGTCGTGCATGGCCCATATGGTGTACCGGTGGCAGTGCGGAAGTTCACCGGATTCGGTGAGCGGGCGATCGACTTCTACGACGGCCTGCTCGCCGACAACTCGAAGGCGTACTGGACCGACAACCGGGACGTGTACGAGTCGGACGTGCGCGAGCCCATGCAGGCCCTGCTGGACGACCTGGCCGCCGAGTTCGGCCACTTCGGGTCGGCCAAGATCTTCCGGCCCTACCGTGACGTGCGGTTCTCCCGGGACAAGACCCCGTACAAGACACACTGTGGGGCGGTGATCGAGTCCGGGCGGGGCGCGGGCGCCTACTACGTCCAGGTCGGGCCGGCCGGCCTGGTGATGGGCGGCGGCACGTTCCACACCAGCGGTGACCAGTTGCGCCGGTTCCGCGAGTCGGTGGCCGACGACCTGCGCGGCGAGCCGCTGGTGGCGATCCTGGCGAAGCTGCGCCGCCAGGGCTGGCAGATCCGCGGCGAGCGGCTGAAGACGACACCCCGCGGCTACCCGGCCGACCACCCGAGGATCGACCTGTTGCGGCACAAGTCGCTGTACGCGTCCGTCGTCTACGAGCCGGACGACGCGCTGCACGGTCCGGAGGCGGCCGACCGGGTGCGGTCCCGGTGGCGCCAGTTGCGGCAGTTCAACGAGTGGGCCGCCGACCACGTTGGGCTGGCCGACCAGCGGAACCCCAGGTGACCGGACGTCGAAGAAGTGCGCAATGCGGCCGCTGGCCTGGATCGGTCCAGGGACAGGGTCTACGCTGGGCACCTGTGAGTCGACGCGCGAAGATCGTGTGCACGATGGGACCGGCCACCACCAGTCCGGAGAAGCTCCGTGACCTGGTCCTCGCCGGTATGGACGTGGCTCGGATGAACTTCAGCCACGGCACCCATGCGGACCACAAGCAGCTGTACGACCTGGTCCGGAACACCGCGGCCGAGTGCGACCGGGTGGTGGGCATTCTGGCCGACCTCCAGGGGCCGAAGATCCGCCTCGGCACCTTCGCCGGCGGTCCGGTCGAATGGCGCACCGGCGACACCGTCCGGGTCACCGTCGACGACGTCGCCGGCACCCACGACCGCGTCTCCACCACCTACAAGGGCCTGGCCAAGGACGCGAAGGTGGGCGACCGGCTGCTGGTCGACGACGGCAGGGTCGAGCTGGTCGTGGACGACGTGCACGGCCAGGACGTGGTGTGCCGGGTCACCGTCGGGGGCCAGGTGTCCAACAACAAGGGCCTGTCGCTGCCCGGCATGGACGTGTCGGTGCCCGCCCTGTCCGACAAGGACATCGAGGACCTGGAGTTCGCGCTGCACCTCGGCGTGGACTTCGTCGCGCTGTCGTTCGTCCGCTCGCCGGCCGACATCGACGTGGTGCACCAGATCATGGACCGGGTCGGCAGGGGTCGGCTGCCGGTCATCGCGAAGATCGAGAAGCCGGAGGCCGTCGACAACCTGGAAGCGATCGTGCTGGCGTTCGACGGCATCATGGTCGCCCGCGGCGACCTGGGCGTCGAACTGCCGCTGGAGCAGGTGCCGCTGGTGCAGAAGCGGGCCATCCAGATCGCCAGGGAGAACGCGAAGCCGGTCATCGTGGCGACCCAGATGCTCGACTCGATGATCAACAGTCCCCGGCCGACCAGGGCCGAGACCTCCGACGTGGCGAACGCGGTGCTGGACGGCGCGGACGCGGTGATGCTGTCCGGTGAGACCAGCGTGGGCCGCTATCCGGTGGCGACCGTCGAGACGATGTCCAAGATCATCTGTGCGGTGGAGAACGAGTCCGTGGTGGCGCCGCCGCTCACCCACGTGCCGCGCACCAAGCGGGGTGTGATCTCCTACGCGGCCCGCGACATCGGCGAGCGGCTGAACGCCAAGGCCCTCGTCGCCTTCACGCAGTCGGGTGACACCGTCCGCCGGCTGGCCCGGCTGCACACCCGGCTGCCGCTGCTCGCGTTCACGCCGGAACAGCACGTGCGCAGCCAGTTGGCGCTGACCTGGGGCACCGAGACGTACCAGGTGGCCAGCGTCATGTCGACGGACGCGATGGTCCGCCAGGTGGACGCGGCGATGCTGGCCATGGACCGCTACCAGCCCGGTGACCTCGTGGTCATCGTCGCCGGTTCGCCGCCCGGTACGGTCGGGTCCACGAACCTGATCAGAGTGCACCGGCTCGGCGAGGAGGACCACGCCTGAGTGCCATGCCGTCCCGGTGCGGGTGGAGGACGTGCGATGACCGAGGCGGCACGGGCGGCGGCGGCCGATCCGGGTGGGACCGCGGACGGCGTGTCGGTGCCGTTGACGCCGGACGGGGCGCCGCACGGGCAGCCCGTGGTGGACCGCCTGGTCGCGTTGCTGGACCTGGAGCGGATCGAGGAGAACATCTTCCGCGGCGTCAGCCCGTCGGAGTCACCCATCCGGGTGTTCGGCGGGCAGGTGGCCGGGCAGGCGCTGATCGCCGCCGGGCGGACCGTGCCGGCCGAACGGCGGGTGCACTCACTGCATGCCTATTTCATCCGGCCAGGTGATCCGAGCATCCCGATCGTGTATGAAGTGGACCGCGTCCGGGACGGCCGCTCGTTCACCACCCGCCGGGCGACGGCGATCCAGCGGGGCAAGGCGATCTTCGCGCTGTCCGCGTCGTTCCAGGTGGACGAGCCGGGCATCGACCACGCGGAGCCGATGCCGGACGTGCCGCCGCCGGACGACCTGCCCACGTTCGCCGAGCAGATCGCACCGCTGGGTGAGTTGGGCCGCACCCGGATGCGGCTGCCCAGGCCGATCGACATCCGCTACGTCACCACACCCGCCTGGGTGACCCGCGAGTCCGGTCCGACGGCCGCCGGCACCCAGGTGTGGATGCGCGCCGACGGCCGGCTGCCGGACGACCAGTTGCTGCACGTGTGCGTGCTCACCTACTGCTCGGACATGACGCTGCTGGACTCGGTGCTGGCCAGGCACGGCGTCTACTGGGGCCTGGACGACGTGAACGGTGCCAGCCTGGACCACGCGCTGTGGTTCCACCGGCCGTTCCGGGCCGACGAGTGGGTGCTGTACGACTGCACATCGCCCACCGCGTCCGGGGCGCGCGGCCTGGCCACCGGCCGGTTCTTCACCCGGTCCGGGAACCACGTCGCCACCGTCGTGCAGGAAGGTCTCCTCCGGGTGAACCGCTGAGGTAAGGTAAACCTAACTTGGCGGCGCACGGTGACGAGGAGGCCGGTATGGCGAAGCGTGGTATCGCCCGGATGCGCGTGGTGCGCAGCGAATGGCTGACGCCGCACGTGATCAGGGTCGTGCTGCGTGGCGAGTTCGTCACCAACGGATTCACCGACAAGTACGTCAAGCTGCTGTTCCCCAAGCCGGGCGTGGCCTACCCGGAACCGATCGACCTGGACGTGGTGCGCCGCGACTACCCGAGGGACCAGTGGCCGACCACCCGGACCTACACCGTGCGGTGGTACGACCCGGACGCCGGCGAACTCGCCATCGACTTCGTCACGCACGGCGAGGAGGGCTTCGCCGCGCCCTGGGCGGTGGCTGCCCGGCCGGGTGACGAGGTGATCGTGCGTGGTCCCGGTGGCGCGTACGCACCCGACCCGGCGGCCGACTGGCACCTGCTGGTCGGTGACGAGAGCGCCCTGCCGGCCATCGGCGCCGCACTGGAGGTGCTGCCGCCCGGCGTGCCGGCGCACGTGTTCCTGCAGGTCGCGGACGAGGCCGAGGTGCAGAAACTGGTCAGCCCGGCCGACGTGACGGCCACCTGGCTGTTCCGGTCCGACTTCCCGACGCCCGAGGCGGCGAGCGACGCCCTGGTGGCGGCCGTCCGGGCGCTGGACTTCCAGCCCGGCGTGGTGCACGTGTTCGTGCACGGTGAGGCCGGGTACGTCGCCGACCTGCGCCGCCACCTGACCGCGGAGCGGGGCGTGCCGAAGGAACTGCTGTCCATTTCGGGGTACTGGCGGCGCGGCAAGAACGAGGACGGCTGGCAGGCCGAGAAGGCCGAGCTGCGGCGCCGCGACGAGGCGGCCGCCGGCGGCGGGAGCTGAGCGGAAGGCGCTGTCCCCCAGGGCTTTCGCTGGCTACGCTGCTCAGGTGCGGCTGCGATCGGTGCTCGGCGCGGGTGCGGTGGGTGTGGCCGTGGTCGTGGCCGTCGTACTGCTGCGCACCCATCCCGCGCCGCCCGGCCCGAACGCGGCACCGGCGCCCACCACGTCACCACCGGTCGTGGACGGCCGGGCCAGGCAGCTGACCTCGGCGTTCCTGCACGATGCCCCGCTGCCCGCCAATTTCCGCTTCGGCCAGGCGTTCCGGTTCGAGCGCTACGACGACCCGGAGCCCGGTCTCGGCTCGTCCCGTTACACGGCCACCGGCGTGCTGATCCGGATGGACCGCCACGCCGTCCTGGACGACGTCGCCGTCACGGTCGCCCACGTCGACGTGACCGACCGCGCCCTGGACTTCGCCAGTTGCGACCCCAGGGGCGGCCACGACGGCTCGTCCTGCACCCAGCGGGTGTTCCCGGACGGCACGCGGGCCAAGGTGGTGCGCAACGCGGCGTTCGCGCAGAGCGTGGCGTCCGACGTGACCAGCGGCGCCCGCCCCGGCATCCAGACCCAACTGGACGCCGTCTACGCCAACGGCACGCTCCTGGTGGTCACGCTGGACGCGGCCAACGGCGCCGGCATCCCGCTGACCGACGCGGACATGCTGCGCCTGGTGACGATCCCCGGGGTGGCTACCGCACGATGACGAAGTACGCCAGGCAGCCGACGCCGGCCACCAGGCAGTAGATCGCGAACGGGTTGAGGGTGCGGGTCTCGAAGTAGCTGGTCAGGAACCGCACCGACACGAACGCGGCCACGGCGGACACCACGAGGCACACCATCGCCGGGCCGAGCGACCCGCGCATCTCGGGCGTGAGCAGTTCGGGCAGCTTGAAGATGCCCGCTCCGGCGATCGCCGGGGTGGCCAGCAGGAACGCGAACCGCGCCGCCTCGTCGTGCTTCAGCCCGCGCAGCAGGCCGCCGACGATGGTGCTGCCGGAACGGCTGATCCCGGGCAGCAGCGCCAGGATCTGCGCCGCGCCGATGCCGAGCGCCTCGGCGACGGTCAGCTTGGCCAGCTTGGCGTCCACGGCCATCGCGGTGGTCACCGTGCCCATCGGCGTGGTGTCGGCGGTGGCGGACACGGGTTCCAGGTAGACGGTGTCGTCATTGGACCGGTCCGATCCGCGCAGGGCGGACATGAACTCCTCGTCGTCGGCCCGGTTGCGCTGGATCCGCTCGACGGCGAACAGGATGGCGCCGTTGAGGGTGAGGAACACGGCGGCCGGGATCGGCTTGCCCAGATCGTGCTCGACCACCTTGTCCAGCAGGATGCCGGCGATGCCCACCGGGATCGTGCCGACCACCAGCAGCCAGGCCAGCCGCTGGTCGTTGGTGGTGACCCGGAGGTGCCTGATGGACGTGAACAGCCCGCCGACGATCCGCACCCAGTCCTTCCAGAAGAACACCACCAGCGCGATCGCGGTGCCCACGTGTGCCGCGACCAGGATGTTCAGGTACGGCGAGTTGGGCGTGGTCATGTTCATGTCCCGCGCCCACGAGCCGCCGATCACCGCGGGCAGCAGCACGCCGTGGCCCAGGCTGGACACGGGGAACAGCTCGCTGACGCCCTGGACCAGGCCAGCGAAGATCGCTTCCGGATAGGTGAACGCGGACATCGACTCACTCTCGGTCGGGCGCAACGAGGGCTCGTTGAGCCTATCGAGCGACCGACCAAGGTCGTTTCCGCACCGGTCGGGCGACGGCGACCGGGGACCCGCGACAGAACCGGGACCAGTCGGGGGACGGCCCCGGTTCTGCCGCGGATGTTCGCCGGGTGACGCGGTGGGGGGAGGCGTCGAGATGACGCGCCGCCCGGCGGAGCTCCGGGGCGGACCCGGGCTCGTCCGGCGTCCGGTCAGCAGGCCCGGCGCAGGTGTCGCCGGTCGCCGAGGTGCGCCTCGTCGACGGTCACCAGGCTGAGATGTGCTGCCAGGTACGCACGACAGGGTGAGGGCAACTTGCGGCTGAACCGGCCGCGCCGGCAGGTGGAACACCTGCCTCGCTCGTCCGGCCGGTGCTCGTCCAGCAGTGCCCGCAGCGCCGCGATGATCTTGGGGAGTTCCATCCTGGCGAGGTCCAACGCCATGCCGTCGTCACCGCGCTGGGCTTGGCGGACCAGATCGCCGAGGTGGGCGTGTAATGACCTGTCTAGCTGGCCGAATAACGAACTGGCCATGCCGTACGGATCCCTCCTCGGGGCCGTGGTGGTGCGTGAGCGTCAGGGGACCGCGCAGGGGCCGTGGTGGCGCGCCGACGGCCCGACTGTGCGGCGTTGTCGTGCCCGTGTCGGGCACGCCAAAGAGCGTGGGACCGCGCCGCGGATTCTGCAAGTTGCACCACACGGACGAGTGACCTTCCTTGGTGCTCGCCCGAACGGTGGACAGAATGTCCGCCAGGTGCGTGCCGGACGGGCACGCCTTCGTCGCGGAGGTGACAGCCGATGGTGCGCGCCCACAGCCCCACCGTGCGCCGCCGCCGGCTGGCCGCCGAACTGCGGCGACTGCGTGACCAGGCCCAACTCACCATCGACGACGTCGCCGAGAAGCTGAAGTGCTCGGCGTCCAAGATCAGCCGGATCGAGACCGGACACGTCGGGGTGAACCCGAAGGACGCCCGGGAGCTGCTGCGTCTGTACGGCCTGCCGGACGACCAGGTCGAGGCGCTGGTGCAACTGGCCAGGGAGGCACGCAGGAAGGGCTGGTGGCACGCCTACCAGGAGGCGTTCACCGGCGCGTTCGTCGGGCTGGAGGCCGAGGCGTCCTCGCTGCGGGCCTACCAGGCGCTGCTGGTCCCCGGCCTGCTACAGACCGAGGACTACATGCGGGCGGTGATCCGGGCGGCGCGGCCGGACGCCACGGCCGCCCAGGTGGAGACGCGGGTGCGGGCACGGCTGGCCCGCCAGCGACTACTCACCGAGGCCGATCCCCCTCAGTACTGGGCGGTGATCGACGAGGCCGTGCTGTGCCGGTCGGTCGGCGGTGCCCGGGTGATGCTGGAACAGCTGCGGTGGCTGACCGACCGCGCCGCGCTGCCCAACGTGACCATTCAGGTGCTGCCGTTCTCGGCCGGCGCGCACGCCGGAATGGAAGGCCCGTTCCTCATTCTCGGCTTTCCGGAACAGGCCGATCCGGACGTGGTGTACGTGGACGACACCACCGCCGGAATCTACCTGGAGGATCCGGCGGAAACCCTGCGCTACACCCTGATGTTCGACCATCTGCGGGCGGCCGCGCTCAGCCCGGAAACCTCGCTGACCAGCATCACCGAGGGGATGTCCCGGTTCCGCTGAACCGGGAGGCACGAGGAAGGAGCGGGGGAGTGACCCTTTCCGGTCGGTATGAGGCGCGGTGGCGGAAAAGCAGCCACAGTGGTGGGGGAAACGACTGCGTCGAGATCGCGGAGGACGCGGCCGGCACCGCGGTCCGCGATTCCAAGAATCCGGACGGGCCGCGGTTGCGTTTCGGTGCAGCGGACTGGTCGGCGTTTCTCGATGGGGTGAGCTCGGCACCGCTGTCGCGGTGACCCGCGTGGGCCGGGTAAGGGGTCGCGGAGCACCCCTTACCCGGCCCGTGACGGTTACGGAGAGGTGAGTAAGGGGTCCGGCCGCCCGGGAGTGCGCGGTCTACCCATGCGGGCCGGGCACCCTCACGACGACTCTCAACGTCGGCAACAACGGACGACCGATGGAGAGAGTCATGAACATG
Source organism: Pseudonocardiaceae bacterium (assembly GCA_035273045.1). Classification (GTDB taxonomy): domain Bacteria; phylum Actinomycetota; class Actinomycetes; order Mycobacteriales; family Pseudonocardiaceae; genus DATEPR01. The sequence goes on from DATEPR010000089.1 coordinate 8,942, forward strand.
TGGACCGACGAGTACGCCCGGATCGAGTCCGACTATCGCCGCGAGCAGCTGCACCGGCTGGCCTCGCAGCGCCGTTCCGCCGCCGAGCGCCGCACCGGTGCCTGGCGCAGATGGTTGCCCGGCGGTCGACGGCATTAGCCGTCCGCCCGCTGTCGGTGGACTGCGGAACAATGGAACTCGTGCCGAGGCTCGGATCGGGAATTCCGCTGGTGGCGCGCGTGGCCGAGATGGACCGGCTGCGCGCGTCACTGGCGCGTGCCGAGGTGGGCGTCGCCGGAGCCGTGCTGGTCAGCGGTGACGCCGGCATCGGCAAGTCGCGACTGGTCGAGGAACTGGGGCGGACCGCCACGTCCCGCGGCGGCATCGTCCTGACCGGGCGCTGCCTGGACGTCGGCGAGACCGGCCTGCCCTACCTGCCGTTCGTGGAGATCCTGGTCTACCTCAACCGGCAGGACCCGGCCGCGGTGCGCCGCTGGCCGGCGCTGGCCAGGCTGCTGCCCGAGTCGAACATGCCGGCCCGGCCCGAACCGGCCACCACGACCACCCGGCCGGGCGGCTCCAACGCCGCCCCGGAGCGCGACCTGGGGCAGCTCCAGCTGTTCGACGCGCTGTTCACCATGCTGGCGGACCTGTCCAGCGACCGCTGTGTCGTCCTGATCGTGGAGGACCTGCACTGGGCCGACCCGTCCACCCGGGACCTGTTGTCGTTCCTGGTTTCCCGGCTGCGCAACCAGCGCCTGCTGGTGGTCGGCAGCTACCGGGGTGACGACCTGCACCGGCGGCACCCGCTGCGGCCCCTGCTGGCCGAACTGGTGCGGCTGCCGGCCGTGGAACGCATCGACCTGGAACCGTTCGACGAGGCGGACTCCCGCCGGTTCGTCGCGGCCCTGGCCGAGGAACCCGTGCCGGACGACGTGATCCGCCAGATCGCGGAGCGGTCCGAGGGGAACGCGTTCTTCGCCGAGGAGCTGATGGCCGCGCACGCGGACTGCGACGGCGTGCCCACCGCGCTGGCCGACGTGCTGCTGGCCAGGATCGAACGGCTCAGCCCGAAGACCCAGAACGTGGTGCGGCTGGCGTCGGTCGCCGGTCGCCGGGTCCGGCACAGCGTGTTGCAGGCCGTCACCGACCTGTCGCCCGTCGACCTGGACGACGCGCTGCGCGAGGCCGTGCAGCACCACGTGCTGCTGGTCGACGACCGGGGTGACCGGTACGCGTTCCGGCACGCCCTGCTGCGCGAGGCCGTCTACGCCGACCTGCTGCCCGGCGAGCGGGCCAGGATGCACAGCGCCTACGCCAAGTACATCGCGACCACCGAGAGCAGGCGCGGCATGGCC
>DATEPR010000090.1:0-2438 GCA_035273045.1 Pseudonocardiaceae bacterium
GATGCTCCCGTAGTCCCTGGGTTTCGGCCGGTTCCAGTGCGTCGAGCACGTAGGCGGCGACATCGACCGTGTACGTACAGGTCATGGCGAGTGCACCCCGCGTTCGGCTAGCGCCAGTCGTAACGCCCGGAGCGCGTAGAACATCCTGGACCGCACCGTGCCGTCCGGGATGTTCAGCCGGGCCGCGATCTCACGGGTCGACCGGCCTCGGTAGAAGCCCTCGACGATCACCTCGCGGTGCGCCGGGGTGAGTGCGCCGAGCGCGTCGGCGACCAGGCAGGCGTCCAGGGCCGCGTCCAGCTCGTCGTCCTGCGTCGGCGACTCCTCCAGCGGCTCGGCGCCGACCTGTCCCGGCCGGGCGCGCCGGCTGCGTTCCGCGTCGATGACCAGACGCCTGGCCACGGTGAACAGCCAGGGCCGCGCCCGCTCGACGGTGAGGTCGGCGGCATGCTGCCAGGCCCGCAGCAGCGTCTCTTGCACGATGTCCTCGGCGAGCTGCCGGTCACCCCTGGTCAGGCGCTGCGCGTACACCAGCAGCGGACGGGCGTGGCTGGCGTACAGCGCACGGAGCAGCCGCTCGTCCTCGGTCCGAATGCCGCGCATACCCAGTACTACGGCGGACCGGGCGGGAATGTTCAGGTGTCGGGGCACACTGCGTCGCGCCGGCCCGTGACAGGTTGGGCCGGCGCGACGGAGGTGACGATCAGGGCGACCAGGGAGCGGAGACGACCCACGTGGTGTCGTCCGGCCACAGCGTCGCCGTGTCGAACGAGTTGGTGCCGCCGTCGCTGGCGATGAACCCGGTGAAGTTGAAGTGCCGGATGAACCTGGTGGGGAAGTTGACCGACATGAACGACGTGCCCTGGCCGTTGTTGCCGGGCACCGGGCAGAACGTGGCGTCGTTGTGGAACAGCGCGCTGCCGTCGTTGGCCTGCCGGAACAGTTGGAAGTTCTGGTGCCGGATGAAGCTGCCCGGGATGGTGCGTGACTCGAACGACACGCACGACGGGTTGGCCAGCCCGGCCCGCACGGTCCACGTGGCGGCCGCCTTGGCCGCGGCCGTGCTGGTCGAGGTGACCGGCGAGATCATCACGTTGCCGCCCGAGTCGCTGAGGTAGTCGCCGGTGCAGCAGGCGGTGGTGGCGCGCAGCGACACCTCCGACCCGGGCGTCAGCCCGGAGCCGGCGGACGGGAGCGCGTAGCCGACGGACGTGATGTTGGCCTGGACGGCGTTCTCGGTGGCGTCACTGGGGAATCCGGCCGTCATGACGCCTTCGAAGAAGGAGCCGGCGGAGCCTTTGCTGTTGTCGCCGCCGATGCCCAGGATGATGCCGCCCTCCAGGTGCAGCGGCGTGTATCCGGCCGTGGTCGGCAGCGGGCCGTTGTAGTCGGTCTTCAGGCCGCCGGCGTCCGCGTTGGCGTCCTTGATCGCGTAGGTCGTCGAGTTCATCTTGACCATTCCGGTGACGAACGCGTTGCTGCGACCGGTGTTGTTCAGGTTGGTGCCATTGGCGCCGGCGAACAGGCCGTTCTCCAGGTCGGCCATCACCCACGGACCGGTGCCGGCGCACTGGCCGGGCACCACGCCGCCGAACCAGCACAACTTGCCGAAGTAGACCGCTCCCATGTGGCCGTTGCCGTTGTCGCGGGCGTTGGTCTCGGCGTTGCCGTAGTCGAAGCAGCAGCCGCTGTTGACGTGGTTGCCCGCGGCCACCATGTACTCGCCCTGCGCCTGGCTGCCGGTGGCGATCCCGTTGGTGGCGTCGTTGCGGTATCCGGTGCCGGGTGCGACGAACACGCCGTACACCTTGTGGCCGCCGGCCGTCACCGGCAGCGCGCTGGCGTCGGCCAGGGCGTCCGGACCGCCCGCCGCGCCACCGGCCGGTGCCTGGGTGAGGTTGTTCCCGCGGCCGGTCTGGTCGTAGATGACCGTGATCACGCACGTCGTGCCGGCGCAGAAGGCGTCCTGCGCGGCGGCGTTGGCGAAGCCGCCCGCGGTCAGCGTGCCGATGTCCGCGGTCCGGCCGTCCGACGCCCGCCTGACCTGGTACAGCCGGCCGTTGTAGGCGCCGAACAGGGCTCGGGTCGTGCTGTGTGCCGCGACGCACGGCGTGCCGCCTGCCGCGTAGATGTCACACGGCCCGGTGGTGGCCGCCTGTGCGGGTGCGACGCCGGCCAGCAGGCCGGCGACGGCCAGCGGCAACACGGATGTGAGCGCTAACAATTTGGGCCAACGTAAGCCCTTCGGCATGGATGCCTCCTCGACCAGGGAGATTGTGAGGACTGTCACAGGCATGATGCGGGCCGACTTCGATGCCGTCAAGGATTCCTTTCCCGCCACGGCTGACGAGTGATCGCATGTGGACGATGTAACGAATGGGCAACTCGATCCCGGTACTGGCTTGACGCTCTTGTGACGTGGGCCATAGCGTGCAGAG
>DATEPR010000091.1:0-5802 GCA_035273045.1 Pseudonocardiaceae bacterium
ACCGCCGTACTGCTTGTCGAGCACGACGTGCCGGCCCCGGGGACCGAGGGTGATCTTGATGGCGTCGGCCAGCCGGTTGACGCCGCGTTCCAGAGCCCGACGAGCGTCCTCGTCGAAGCTGATCAATTTGGGCATAGCATGCCTTTCTCACGCGGAACGCCCCGGCCCCCGGATGGTGGGGTCGCCGGGGCGTTGGGCGTCGGTCGGTGACCAGTCGTCAGTTGATGACGGCCAGCACGTCGCGAGCGGACAGGATCAGGTAGTCCTCACCGTTGTACTTGACCTCGGTGCCGCCGTACTTGGAGTAGATGACGACGTCACCGACGGCGACGTCGACCGGAACGCGGTTGCCCTTGTCGTCGATGCGACCAGGACCGACCGCGAGAACCTTGCCCTCCTGGGGCTTCTCCTTGGCGGTGTCCGGGATGACGAGGCCGGAAGCCGTCGTCGACTCGGCCTCACTCGCCTGGACAACGATCTTGTCCTCGAGCGGCTTGATGTTCACGCTCACCGGTATGACCTCCACGGTCGTCGAAAGCGTTGGCAGGTACCTAATGTTGCAGTTGTTCGACGCCTGCCACCCCGCCGTCGCGGGAGCCGGGGCGGTGCTGGTGCCGTGCGACTAGCACTCTACCCAGGCGAGTGCTAAGCCTTCAAGCAGGGTCCCCCGCGACGGCCGACCGGTAGCCTCGGGCCGTGACCGCGACCGCCGAACTGACCACGCGCACCATGACCGACGACGAGATCGCCGAGTTCGGGCGGCAGCATCTCGGGGAGTACGTGGCGCAGCGGATGGCCGCCGGTGAGCCGCCGGAGCGGGCCCGGACGCACGCGGACGACGAGTGGGCCAGGTACTTTCCGGACGGCACGCCCGCGGCCGGGCACCGGTTCTACCGGCTGCTGGCCGGCGGCGAACCGGCCGGCATCCTGTGGCTGGGGCCGTCGCCGGACGGGCGGACCGGGACGGACTGGATCTTCTACGTCGAGATCGACGAAGCCATGCGCGGCCGCGGTTACGGCCGGGCCGCGATGCGAATCGCCGAGCGGGACGCGACCGCGCACGGTGCCCGGTCGCTGGGGCTCAACGTGTTCGGCGGCAACACGGTCGCACGGCAACTGTACGAGTCGACCGGCTACCGGCCGACGGCGATCACCATGGTGAAGGAACTACGGTCCGGCGACTGACGAGTACGCATCGACCAGTTGCCGCTCGGCGTCGTCCAGGTAGGCCGCGAGCATCGCGGTGGCGCCGTCCCGGTCGCCGCCGGCGAGCCGGCCGACGATCTCCCGGTTGCGCGTCAGGTACGGCTCGTGGAACCGTTTCGGGTCCTCCATCACGTGGAACGCCAGCCGCAGTTCGGCGAGGATGCCGCGCATCAGGTCGTCCAGCCGCCGGCTGCCGGCCATCGCGACCAGTGCCCGGTGGAAGCGGATGTTGGCGGTGCCCAGCGCCTGCCAGTCGCCGTCCCGCTCGGCGGTCTCGCCGTCGGCCACCGCGGCCCGGGCCGCGTCGATCCGGTCGGCGTCCGCCGTGCCGGTGGCCACCGCGCCGCACTCGATGACCTTGCGCACCTGGTACAGGTCGACGACGTCGTGCACGGTCAACACCCGCACCGACACCCCCCGGTACGGCTCGTGCAGCAGCAGCCGTTCGTGGGTGAGCAGCCGGAACGCCTCGCGCAGCGTGTTGCGCGAGATCTTCAGTTCGGCGCCGATGGCCTCCTCGGACAGCCGGGTGCCCGGCCGGTAGTAGCCGTCGGTGATGCGGTCGCGCAGCACGTCGGCGACCCGCTCGGCGATGCTCGGCCGGGCGAGCGGGGACGGAGCTGTCGCCGAGATGACCGCTTCGCTGGACACGCCGACCAGTCAACCACCCGACACGAGAAACAAACAACTTGAGTATTGCCGTATTGTTCAACAATCCACTACCGTGGTGGACATCACATGACATCGGGCCACCGCCCGACTACCCAGCGAGGTGTCCATGAGTACGACCTCGATCGACCGCCGCACCGGCTCCTGGTTGAGCACGCTCGGCCCGGCCGGCCGGCGCGCGTTCGCCGGCGCCTTCGGCGGCTTCGGCCTGGACGCGTACGACTTCCAGGTGCTGCCCCTCGGACTGGCCGCCATCACGGCGACCTTCCATCTGACCTCTGGTGCCGCCGGGCTGCTGTCCACCGTCACGCTGGTCGTGTCCGCGGTGGGCGGCGTGCTGGCCGGGATGCTGGCCGACCGGATCGGCCGGGTCCGCACCCTGATGGTCACCGTCGGCACCTACGCCGTGTTCACCGTGCTGTGCGGGTTCGCGCCCACCTACCCGGTGCTGCTGGTGCTGCGCGGCCTGCAGGGCCTCGGGTTCGGCGGCGAGTGGGCGATCGGCGCCGTCCTGGTCGCCGAGTACGCGCTGCCCAGGCACCGCGGCCGCACCCTGGGCTTCATCCAGAGCTCGTGGGCGGTCGGCTGGGCGCTCGCCGTGATCGTCTACACCGTGGTGTTCTCACTGGCCAGCCCGTCGGTGGCGTGGCGGATCCTGTTCGTCACCGGTGCGCTGCCCGGCCTGCTGGTGCTGTACCTGCGGCGCAGGGTGACCGACGCGCCCACACCGCGCACCGGCACCGCCCGCCGGCGAGGCTCGTTCCCGGCGATCTTCGGCGGTGGCCTGGCCCGCAACACGTGTTGCGCGGCGCTGCTGGCCACCGGCGTGCAGGGCGGCTACTACACACTCGCCACCTGGCTGCCCACCTACCTGAAGACGGCCCGGCACCTGTCCGCCGTCGGCACCGGCGGCTACCTGGCGTTCGTGATCTCCGGCGCGTTCCTCGGCTACGTGACCGGCGGCTACCTCACCGACCTGTTCGGCCGCAGGCGGACGTTCGCCCTGTTCGCCGCCATGTCCGCGGTGCTCATCCTGAGCTACACGCGGATCCCGGTCGGCGCGAACACCGCCGTGCTGGTGCTCGGGTTCCCGCTCGGTTTCGCGTCGTCGGCGATCTTCAGCGGGTTCGGCTCGTTCCTCGCCGAGCTGTACCCGACCGCGCTGCGCGCCACCGGGCAGGGCTTCACCTACAACTTCGGCCGCGCGGTCGGGGCGGCCTTCCCCACCGTCGTCGGCTTCCTGGCCAGCAGCCTGGGAATCGGCGCCGCGATGGCGTTCGGCGCCGTGGGCTACGCGATCGCCGTGTTCGCCCTGCTCGGGCTCCCCGAGACCGCGGGCCGCGAGTTGACCTGAAGGAGCGCACGATGACAGCCATGATCTCCGTTCCGGACCCGGCGATCCTGAGCCCGGCACAGGCGAGGCGGTTCTTCCGCGACGGCACCCACCGGCCGACCGCCGGCTGGTCGCTCGGCTACGCGCAGGCCAACCTGATCGCGGTGCCGGTCGACTGGGCCTACGACGTGCTGCTGTTCTGCCAGCGCAACCCGAAGCCGTGCCCGGTGCTGGACGTCACCGATCCCGGCTCGACCCGGACCGTGCTGGCGCCGGACGCCGACCTGCGCACCGACCTGCCCGGCTACCGGATCTGGCGGCACGGTGAGCTGGTGGCCTCGCCGAGCGAGGTGACCGGCCTGTGGTCGGGTGAGCTGGTCACCTTCCTGCTGGGGTGCAGTTTCACGTTCGAGACGGCGCTCGGCGCGGCATGGCTGCCGCTGCGGCACGTGGAACAGGGCACCAACGTGCCGATGTACGTGACGAACCGGCAGTGCCGGCCGGCCGGGCGGCTGCACGGCCCGCTGGTGGTGTCGATGCGGCCGATGCCCGGTGAGCTGGTCGACACGGCGGCCCGGCTCACCGGCCGGATGCGGGCCGTGCACGGCGTGCCCGTGCACGTCGGCGACCCGGCGGCGCTGGGCATCGAGGACCTGGACCGGCCCGACTTCGGTGACCCGGTGCGGGCCGAACCCGGTGACGTGCCGATGTTCTGGGCGTGCGGCGTGACACCGCAGGCCGCGGTGATGGCGTCCCGGCCGCCGTTCGCGATCACCCACCAGCCCGGCCACATGTTCATCACCGACGTCCCGGACACCGACTACCGGATCGCCTGACGTCGCCGGGATCCCGCGCTACAGCGGTAGCGCGGGATCCGCCGAGATGTCCAGTTCGGACGGTGCGGTCCCGGCGGCCACCAGGTGCACGCCCAGGGCCGCGACCATCGCGCCGTTGTCCGTGCACAGCTTGGGCCTGGGCACCCGCAGCGTGACACCGGCCGCGTCGCACCGGGTCTGGGCCAGCGCGCGCAGCCGGGAGTTGGCCGCCACGCCGCCGCCGATCAGCAACTGGTCGACGCCCGAGTCGGTGGCGGCCCGGATCGCCTTGGCGGTCAACACGTCCACCACGGCCTCCTGGAACGACGCCGCCACGTCCGCCACCGGCACGGCCAGCCCGTCCCGCTGCCTGGCCTCCACCCAGCGGGCCACCGCGGTCTTCAGCCCGGAGAAGGAGAAGTCGTAGACCGCGTCCCTCGGGCCGGTCATGCCGCGCGGGAACGCGATCGCCGCCGGATCGCCCTCCCGGGCCGCCCGGTCCACGTGCGGCCCACCGGGGAACGGCAGGCCGAGCAGCCGCGCCACCTTGTCGAACGCCTCGCCGGCCGCGTCGTCGATGGTGGCGCCGAGGGTGCGCATCGGGTCGGCCAGGCCGGTGACCTCCAGCAGGCTGGAGTGCCCGCCGGACACCAGCAGCGCCAGGCTCGGCCGGTCCAGCGGGCCGTGCTCCACGGTGTCCACGGCCACGTGCGCGCCCAGGTGGTTCACCCCGTACAGCGGCACGTCCCAGGCCAGCGCGTACGCCTTGGCCGCGGCCAGCCCGACCAGCAGCGCCCCGGCCAGCCCGGGACCGGCCGTCACCGCGATGGCGTCCACATCGGACGGTTTAACGCCGGCGACGTCCAGTGCCCTGGTGACGGTCGGGACCATCGCCTCCAGGTGCGCCCGGCTGGCCACCTCGGGCACCACGCCGCCGAACCGGGCGTGTTCGTCCACACTGGACGCGATCTCGTCGGCGAGCAGCTCGACCGTGCCGTCGGGCCGCCGCCGCACCACACCGACGCCGGTCTCGTCGCACGACGTCTCGACGCCGACGACGATCACGTCACCCAGACTCATTCGAACCCCTCGTGGCCCACCGGTGGCCGGCCCATCGTGTAGGCGTCCGCGTTGGACGGCTGGTAGTAGCGCCTGCGCACGCCCAGCCGGACGAACCCGTGCGCCTCGTACAGCCGGATCGCGGCCGCGTTGTCGGTGCGGACCTCCAGGAACACCGGCGCCTTCGCCTCGTCCGCGATGGCCAGCATGCTCCGCACCAGCGCCGTGCCGACGCCCTTGCCCTGCCATGCCGGGTCGACGCCGATGGTGTGCACGCTCGCCTCCCGGTCGCCCCGGCGGCCGGCGACGGCCAGGCCGGCGTAGCCGATCAGCGTGTCCCCGGCGTAGGCGCCGAAGTAGTGGTGGCCGGCGCGCAGTTCGGAGCGCAGCGTCGCCAGGCTCCACGGGTCGTCGGCGGCGAACAGCACCCGTTCCAGTTCGGCACAGCGGGGCAGGTCGGACTCGCGCAACGGCGCCACCCGTACGGCGACCGTCGTCATACTGTGACCCTCTTCCGCGGTCCCGGCTCCATGGCGTCCGGCCGGCGCAGGTACAGCGGCCTGAACTCGCCCGGCGCGGCACCGGCGAGCACGCGGTCCGCGACGACAGCGACCAGCCCGGCCGGCGACGGGTACTCGGGCGCGGTGACCGGCAGGCCGAGCACGTCCGCGTACCGGGTCGCGCCCTCGCCGGCGGCGGCATCGGCCGGATGACCGGCCA
>DATEPR010000092.1:0-2436 GCA_035273045.1 Pseudonocardiaceae bacterium
TCCGGGTCGTCCTTGCGCTTCCACGGTTCCTGGTCGGACAGGTACTTGTTGGCGGCCTGCGCGACCCGCATCGTCTCCGCGACGGCCGCGCGGAACCGGTTGCGCCGCAGGCTGTCGCCGACCGTGTCGAACGCCCTGCGGGCCAGCGCCTTGAGTTCCTCGTCGGCCTGCTCCGGGCGGCTCGGCGTGGGCACGGCGCCCACGTTCTTGTGCGCCATCGAGATGGACCTGTTCACCAGGTTGCCCCACTCGTTGGCCAGCTCGAAGTTGATCCGGCGGACGAACTCGTCCCAGGTGAAGTCCACGTCCTGGGTCTCCGGGCCGGCGGCCGCGATGAAGTAGCGCAGGCTGTCCGGGCCGAACTCGCGCAGGAAGTCGCCCAGGTAGATCACCGTGCCCCGGGACGTGGAGAACTTCGACCCGCTCATGGTGAGGAACTCGCTGGACGCGATCTCCGACGGCAGGTTCAGCGTCCCGTACGGCCCCGGCTCGCCACCGTGGTCGCCGGCGCCGTTGTGGCCGAGCAGCAGCGCGGGCCAGATCTGGGCGTGGAAGGTGATGTTGTCCTTGCCCATGAAGTGCACCACCCGGGCGTCCGGGTTGTTCCACCACTTCCGCCACGCATCCGGGTCCCCGGACCGCCGCGCCCACTCCACGCTGGCCGAGAAGTAGCCGATCACCGCGTCGAACCAGACGTAGAACCGCTTCAGCGGCTGGTCCCGCCAGCCGTCCAGCGGGATCGGCACACCCCAGTCCAGGTCCCGGGTGATCGCCCTGGGCCGCATGTCGTCCAGCAGGTTCTGGGTGAACTTGAGGACGTTGGGCCGCCAGTCGGTCTTGGTGGCCAGCCACTTGCCCAGGCTCTCGGTGAACGCCGGCAGGTCGAGGAACAGGTGCTCGGTGTCGACGAACTTCGGCTTCTCGCCGTTGATCCGCGACCTCGGGTTGATGAGGTCGATCGCGTCCAGCTGGTTGCCGCAGTTGTCGCACTGGTCGCCGCGGGCGCCGTCGTACCCGCAGATCGGGCAGGTGCCCTCGATGTAGCGGTCCGGCAGGGTGCGGCCGGTGCTCGGGCTGATCGCCCCCTTGGTGGTCCTGGGGATGATGTAGCCGTTGCGGTTCAGGGCCAGGAAGAGCTGCTGGACGACCTCGGTGTGGTTGCCGGTGGTGGTGCGGGTGTAGAGGTCGTAGGTGACGCCGAGGTCGCGCATGTCCGCCGCGATGACGCGGTGGTACTTGTCCGCGGTCTCCTGCGGGGTCAGGCCCTCCTTGTCGGCCTGCACCAGGATCGGCGTGCCGTGCTCGTCAGTGCCGGACACCATGAGCACGTCGTTGCCGGACATCCGCATGTACCGGGCGAACAGGTCCGAAGGGACACCGATACCGGACACGTGGCCGATGTGGCGTGGCCCGTTCGCATAGGGCCAGGCCACCGCCGTCAACACGGGAGTGCTCATGAGTCAAGCCTACGGATGGTCACCACCGGCATTCCGGGCGGCCAGCACGGCGTCGTAGAGCGCCTTCCGGCCGACGCCCGCCCCGGCCGCCACGTCGGCCACGGCGTCCTTCAGCCGCCGACCGCCCGCGACGAGCGACTCGACCCGGCCGGCCAGCTCACCGACGTCGGCCGTCCGGGGTTCTGCGCCGGCCAGCACGACCGTCACCTCGCCACGCACCCCGCCCTCGGCCCACCCGGCCAGTTCGCCCAGCCCGCCGCGCCGCACCTCCTCGTACTGCTTGGTCAGCTCCCGGCACACGGCGGCCCGCCGGCCCGCGCCGAGCACGTCGGCGGCGTCGGCCAGGGTGGCGGCCAGCCGGTGCGGCGACTCGAAGAACACGCACGTCCTCGGTTCGGCGGCCAGCCCGGCCAACCACCGCCGCCGCTGGACCGGCTTGCGCGGCGCGAAACCCTCGAAGCAGAACCGGTCGCTGGGCAGCCCGGACAGCGCCAGCGCGGTCGTCACCGCGGACGGCCCGGGAACGCAAGTTACCGGCAGCCCGGCCGCGACACAGGCGTCCACCAACCGGTAGCCGGGATCGGACACGCTGGGCATCCCGGCGTCGGTCACCAGCAGTACGGTCGCACCGCCCTCGACCGCGGCGACCAGCCCGGGCAGCCGGGCCGCCTCCACCGCGTCATAGAAGCTGACCAGGCGCCCGGACGGCGTCACCCCGAGCGCGGCGGCCAGCGACCGCAGCCGCCGGGTGTCCTCGGCCGCGATCACGTCCGCCTCGCCCAGCGCCGCGACCAGCTTCGGCGAGGCGTCCGTCGCGTCCCCGAGCGGCGTTCCCGCCAACACCAGCCGGCCCGGTCCAGATTCCGCCTTCACGACGCTCACCCTACGATCGGGCCGGTGAGCACGACCGAGACCGAGGCGGACCCGGAGGCGGCCAGCGAGGCACCGCCGGCCGGCGGGAACGTGCTGGTCGACGAGC
>DATEPR010000093.1:0-4291 GCA_035273045.1 Pseudonocardiaceae bacterium
CCGCAGCGCCCGCGCCGCCGGGGTGGCGACGGCCGCGAACGCGCCGAGCAGCGCGTCGCTGTGGCCCTGCTCGTCGCCCTCGATCAGCGTGTCGTAGTGGAAGTCGTCACCGGTGAACAGCCGCACGCCGGCCGGCAGCCGCCGGCGCAGCGCGACCTCCCGGCCGGCGTCCAACAGGGACACCTTCACCCCGGCCACCCGGTCCGGCTGCTCGGCGATGATCGCCAGCAGCGTCCGCTCGGCCTCGGCCAGGTCGGTGCTGCCCCAGTAGCCGGCCAGCGCCGGGTCGAACGCGGCGCCGAGCCAGTGCAGGATCACCGGTTCCCTGGCGTCCGCGATCAGCGGCCCGTACACGTCGCGGTAGTCGCCGGGGGAGCCGGCGACCGCGGCGAGTGCCCTGCTGGCCATCAGCACCACGCCGGCGCCCGCGTCCTGCACCATCGCCACCTGCTCCCGGTAGGCGGCGACCACGTCGGCCAGCGAGCACGACCCGTCCAGTTGGTCGGTGCCGGCGCCGCACACCAGCGGCCCGGACGCGGCGGCGCCGCTGGCGGCGACCAGCCGCTGAACGTCCACCCAGGACAGTCCCATGCCGCGCTGCGCGGTGTCCATCGCGTCTGCCACGCCGAAACCCAGGCCCCACAGGTGTTCCCGGAACGCCAGCGTGGCCGGCCAGTCGATCGTCCCGTCCGGCAGTGCCGCCACGTGCGCGGCGGCGTAGACCTGGCGGGACCGGAATCCGGCCACGTCAGAGCTCCAGTTCCGGCACGGTGACCCGGCGGCCGGACGCCGCCGACTGGTAGGCCAGTTCGGCCAGTTGCACGCCCTTCGCGCCGCTGCCCAGGTCCCACGGGAACGGTTCGCCCCGCACCACGTGCGCCAGGAACAGCTCCCACTGCGCCTTGAACCCGTTGTCGAACACGGTGTTGTCCGGCACCGGCGTCCACTGCGCCAGGAAGTCCTCGGTCACCGGCTGGTCCGGGTTCCACACCGGGCGGGGCGTCGTCGACCGGTGCTGGACGACGCACTCGCGCAGCCCGGCTACCGCGCTGCCCTCGGTGCCGTCCACCTGGAGTTGCACCAGCTCACCCCGGTGCACCCGCACCGCCCACGACGAGTTGACCGACGCCACCACGCCACCGGCCAGCTCCAGCACCGCGTACGCCGCGTCGTCCGCCGTCGCCGCATACCGCTCGCCGTGCTCGTCCCACCGCGCCGGGATGTGCGTCGCCGTCCGCACGTACAGGGCCTCGACCGGCCCGATCACGCCCTCCAGCAGGTAGCGCCAGTGCGGGAACATGTCCAGTACGATGCCGCCGCCCGCGTCGGCGCGGTAGTTCCACGACGGCCGCTGCGCCGGCTGCCAGTCGCCCTCGAACACCCAGTAGCCGAACTCCAGCCGCGCCGACAGGATCCGGCCGAAGAAACCGGACTCCACCAGCCGGCGCAGCTTGCGCACGCCCGGCAGGAACAGCTTGTCCTGCACCACGCCGTGCACGATGCCGCGGTCCCGCGCCGCCCTGGCCACGGCGACCGCGTCGGCCAGCGTCGCGGCCACCGGTTTCTCGGTGTAGACGTGCTTGCCGGCGGCGATGGCCGCGCGCAGCAGCGCCGCCCGCCCGTCGGTGAGCGCGGCGTCGAAGAACACGTCGATCTTGGGATCGGCCAGCACCGCGTCGCGGTCGGTGGTCCAGTCGGCCACGTCGTGCCGGTGGGCGATCTCCCGCAGCCGGCCGGCATCGCGCCCGACCAGCACCGGACGGACCGTGACGCGGTCGCCGCCGGGCAGCGGCGCGCCGCCCTGTTCCCGGATGGCCAGCAGCGAGCGCACCAGGTGCTGGTGATAGCCCATGCGGCCGGTGACGCCGTGCACGGCCACGCTCAACTCGGTCATGTCGGTCCCTTCGCCGGAACGGCCCGCATGGAAAACGTTATCCAAGCGAGCCGTTCCGGCGACAGGGGGATCGTCAGCTCAGGCTGAAGTCGTCCGCGAAGGCGTTGCCCTGGGCGAACCACCCGTGCACGAACACGGTCACCGTGCCGGACGCGCCGGTGGTGAACGGCACCGTCAACTGGGTCCAGCCGGCGGACGACGTCCACGTGCTGGCACTGGCCCCGCCGGACACCCCGATGAACACGAAGTTGCCCTGTACCCACGCGGTCAGCACGTGGCTGGAGTTGGGCGCCAGGGTGACCGTCTGGTCCACCTCACCGGTCTGCGAGTCGGTGGCGGCGACCAGCAGCGCGTGCGCACCGGAGTGCACCGGCGTGCCGACCACGGCGTCACCCGGCTGGCCGGTCCACGGGGACAGGCTGCCGCTCTCGAAACCGGCGTTGGCCAGCGCGCCGCTGGGTGGTGGCGTGGTCCCGCCGGACACGGTCAGCGTGTACGTCGTCGTGTGGCTGCCGGAGGCGGCCGACCCGGTCACGATGATCGAGTAGGTGCCCGCCGGGGTGGCCGCGGACGTGGCCACCCGCAACGTCGACGAACCGCCCGCGGTCACCGACGCCGGGGTGAACGACACCGTCGCACCGGTCGGCGCGCCCGTGGCGGACAGGCTGACCGACTGGGCCGAACCGGAGGTCACCGCCGTGCCGACCGTTGCGGACGCCGAACCGCCCGCGGCCACCGACGCGGTGCCCGGCGACACCGACACCGAGAAGTCGTTGGCCGGCGCGGTCACCGTGCCGCTGGAGAACGGCGCGAACGTGTGGCTGAACTGCCACGTCGTCTGCGCGATGCCGGAGCAACTGTCCGACGCGCCGCCGCCCGGGCAACCGCCGTTGTCCCGCTGCAAGGCCCAGAAGGACAGTGCCGCGATGCCCTTGGCCACGGCCCAGTTCTCCACCGTCGTGGCGTCGGCGGTGGTGAACGTCTCGGCCGGACCGAAGTCGTCCACGCCGGGCATCTCGGTGACGCCGACCATGGACCACAGCTGTGTTGTGGTCTTGCCGGGGAACAGCGTCTGGAGTTGGCTGACCAGGCCGCTCGCCGCGGTCTCGGTGTCGCTCGCCATCTCGTGGGTCGCGCCGTCGAAGTAGTCGAACGTCATGATGTTGACAATGTCGATGCGCGCGTTGTTGGTCACCGCGTTGCGCAGCACGTTCAGCCCGCTGGCCGCCAGGCCGGTGGTCGTGGTGGGCAGCGTGTAGGAGAACTGGACGGTCCGGCCGTTGGCCGCGGCCCACGCCTCGACCTGGGCGATGGCCTTGTTCCGCCGGTCGATGCCCGCGGTGTTGGTCAGCGAGTTGTCCTCGGTGTCCAGGTCCAGCCTGGTCACGTTGTAGGTGGTGATGACGTTCTCGTAGGCCGCGGCGATCGACGCGACGTTGGTGCAGCTGTCGGCCAGTTCGGTGCCGGTGTCGTCGGCGGTGAAGCCGCCGAAGGACGGGATCACGTCGCCGCCGCCCGCCCGGATGGTGTTGATGTCGGCGCCGAAGGTCGACGAGGACACCGGCATCGTGGTGTCGCCGTCCCAGTCCACGGTGCACGACCCGGCGCTGGGCGTCTGCAGGAACGCCATCGTCAGGAACTTGTCACCGGACTGGCTGGACAGCCCGGACATGCTGTCGCCGGCGTAGGTCTCGAAGTACGGCGCGAACACGTGTGCCGGCAGAGTGGCGGCGGTGGCCGTGCCCTCGGTGGCCACCGTGACTCCGACCGCGGTGGCCAGCATCGTGGCTGCTGCCACGGTGCCGGCCAGTACAGGTTTGGGTAACCGCATGGGCGCTCCTGTGCAGGGTGATGTGTGAACGAAGGGGAGTGGGAGCTCCGGACGGGCCGGCGACGGGGGCGTAGCGACGCGGAACCGCTACGGCAGCGCGATTCTTCGGCGTCTGCGCACGACATCGCCTCTTCCGGGCCGGAGCGGACTTCTCCGAGGTAAACCCAAATTGGACTAGACCACATCGTTTGTCAAGACCCGGACGAATGGTGACCCAGAATTCGGGTGAACCTCGTCGGCTGCCGCGGGGGACCTGCCGATCGCCGAGGTGGCCGTCGCCTGCGCTGCGCCGGGCCGGCTGACGCCCGTTTCCTGCCGACCGATGCGCCGCTCGTGCGGAAACCACCGCCGGTCGGTCCGATACTGGGCTCATGCGGACATTCGTGTACTCGGCGCACCCGTCGCGGATCGTGTTCGGCACCGGCACCGTCGAGGTGGTCGCCGCCGAGGTGGAGCGGCTGGGCGGCACGAAGGCGCTGGTCCTGGCCGGGCCGCGAGGTGGTGCCGCGGCCGGCGCGGTGACCGGCGCGCTGGGACCGCTGGCCGTGGGCCGGTTCGACGGCGCC
>DATEPR010000094.1:0-9806 GCA_035273045.1 Pseudonocardiaceae bacterium
GAGTTGCACGTGCCGAACTGCTGGAGCGGCGCGAACGCGATGCCGGAGATCTTCGGCGCGGAACCGATCGCCGGCTCCCACACGTAGTTGACCGCTCCCGGCCCCGGCGGCTGGTACACCAGCGGCGCGATCATGATCAGCACGCCGAACACCAGCATCGGGAACCAGTAACCGTTGCGGTCCAGCGGCGCCATCCTGGGCAGCGGGACGCGAGGGCGACGGGACCGTGCCGCGGCGGTGCCGACACCACCATGGATCATGATCGCCTACACCTCGCACACTGTCCTGGTCGGCGGTCATGCGGTCGGGCGGTCGCCCGTGCCGTGCTCGCTCGGTATTGCCGCGGTAACCATGAGTCTGCGGTGTCCGGACGCTCACGCCAAGCGACGAAAGTTGTGTCGGACGAATCAGCTCGCCCGATCAGGTTCCGCCAATTCCCATCTGAATGCCAGCTTCCTCACAGCTTGGCATGGTGTTCTTGGACTCACGGGGTGCCCGACACCTGGAGCGGTGACGCTGTGGATGCCTTGGCAGGGACCCAGGACGGCGACGATTGTTCGACCCCCAGACGATCGTCACCTGTCGGGCATTCCGTCCAAAACTCACGCCAGCGCGGCCTCGACGAGGCTCGCGACCTCGATCATGCCGGCCGCGTTGGGATGCACCGGGAAAGCCGGTGAGGTCGGCACGATGCCTTCGACCCATTTGCGGCTTTCCGGTTGGCACACGTCGTGGCCCGTCGTGTTCCCGGGATTGACGAACTCGTCGCCCGCCGCGGCCGCCTCGGTGCCCAGCATCGCGTTCAGCTTGTGCTCCACGCCGTCCAGGTAGGGCACGTCGCCTGCGGACACCGGCACCACCGGCCAGCAGCCCACCGCGGGCGGCAGGATGCGCAGGTAGCCGACCACCACGACGGTGGCGTGCGGGGCGCGCTGCCGGATGCCGGCCAGCACCTGCGCCACCCTCGGCGCGACGGCGCTGATCCGGGCGGCCAGTTCGTCGGTGCCGCTGGCTGTGTAGTGGTTCTCGCAGGGGTGGCCCAGCGGGTTGGTCAGGCTCTCCGCGGCGCAGGTCTCCAGGATCGACGCGAAGCCGATGTCGTTGCCGCTGATCGTCACCGTGACCAGGTCGGTGTCCGGGGTGAGCGCGTCGAACTGCGGCGGGTTGCTGCCCAGCGGCACCGACTGGCTCTGCGTCATGTCGGCGGTCACCGCGCCGCCGCATGACACGTCCACCAGTGGCACGCCCAGCGTCCGGGCCAGGTCGGCCGGGTAGTCGTGGTCCGACCTGGCGCAGCCCACCGGGTGCAGCGACTGGTTCGGGATCAGCGGGCCGGAGGCGTACGAGTCGCCCAGCGCGACGTAGCGGTGGAACGTGGCGGCGCCGGCCGGAACGGTGAGCAGGGTGGCGGTGACGGCGGCCGCGACAGCGGCGACGGCGACGATCCTGCGGCGCACCATGGCGACCTCGCTACTGGTGAGTAGGAGAACCCTGGGATGATCGTCGCCGCCGCCGACCAGGGCGTCAAGGTCCGTTCGGGCGCTTGTCGCCAATCGTCCCCGAAAGGCTCATGCCGCCGCGGTCGCCTGGTCCAGCCCGAGCAGGCGGCGCAGCACGGCCAGCAGGGTGGCCGCCGGGTCGGCGGGTTCGGTGTCGGTGCGCCAGGCGACCACGCCGTCCGGGCGGATCAGGCTGGCGCCGCCGTGTTCGATGCCGTAGGTGGCGGCCAGGGTGCCGGTCGGATCGGTCAGGTCGCCGCCGAGGCCGACCGGCTTGACCGCCACGCCGAGCGTCGCCGCAGCGTGCCGGGCGGCCTCGTGCCAGACGCCGCCCCCGGTCGCGGTCAGCAGCGTCCAGCCGGTCCCGAACAGGTCCAGTGTGGACACTGGGGTGTCCCCGGACCGCAGCGGCACGTGCGGGGCGCGGAAGCCGGGCCGGGCCGACGGCTGGGTCGGGTCCTCGGCTGGCGCCGGGTCGGTGTCGTCGATCAGCACGGCCGTGGAGCGGCAGCGGAAGCCGAAGCCGAGGGTGAGTTCGGCCAGGGGCGTGGGATCGCCGGTCAGGTCCAGCCAGGGCATGGTGTGTTCCTTCGCTGTGTGCAGGGCCGCGAGCACCACCTGTTCGGCGTAGGGCGCGCGTTCGGCCTCGTAGCTGTCCAGCAGGGCCGGCGCCGCCGTGCCGTCCAGCACGGCCGCCAGCTTCCAGGCGATGTCGAAGGCGTCGCCGATCGCCTTGTCCCCCGACGTGCCGCCGTTCGGCGGTGCCGTGGCGGCCGCGTCGCCGGCCAGGAACACCCGCCCGGCGGCGAAGTTCTCCGCGACGCTCGCGCAGACCTGCCACGCCTGCACGGCCTCCACGTCCACGTCGGCGTCCGGATCGGCCCGCCGGATCAGGTCGGTCACGGTCTCGGTGGTGAAGTCGCGCATCGACTCGCCACGTTCCGGGTGGTATTCCAGGCTCAGCAGGCGACGGTCGTGGGTGTCCCCGCGGACGTAGATCACCTCGATGGTGTTGCGCAGCGTTCCCCTGCCGTGCCGGTGGATGCCCAGCGACTCGCGGATCCGGCTGCGGTGGCCGTCGGCGGCGACCACGTAGTCGGCCCGCACCGTGGTGAGCCTGCCGTTCCAGTGGTTGAGCAGCCGGACCGTGACGCCGGCCGCGTCCTGGGCCAGTTCCACCACCTCGACGCCGAACCGGACGTCGGCGCCGTCCTGCTGGGCCCGCCGGATCAGGATTGGTTCGACCTGGTCCTGGCTCGCCGTGCCGAACAGGGCCGGCGTCACCGCCCGGGTGTCGTCGTTGCCGTCGCCGGCCGCGGTGATCTCGTCGGCCACGCCGGCGTAGCCGAGCAGTTCCATCGTGCGCCGCGACTGGCCGGTGGCCCTCGGGTGTGTCGCGGTGCTCCGGTGCCGTTCCACCAGCAGCACGTCGACCCCGCGCCGGGCCAGGAACATCGCGGCGGCGCAGCCGGCCATGCCGGCACCGGCCACCAGCACCCCGGTTCGTTCGTCAGCCATGAATCTCACACTCCCCCGTACTCCCTTGTGGTGAGTATCTTATGGAGTGAGATATTTGCCAGTCAAGGGGTCAGTGGCCGAGCGCCTCCGAAATCCACTCCGGCACCGGCAGGCCGCGTTCCTCGCAGGTCGTGGCCAGCCGGATGGTCCAGCGCAGCGCCTGGATCACCACGGTCGCCATCTCCTCCGGAGCGGCGCTGGACAGCGCGATCTCCACCTGCTCGGCCGCGGCCGCCTCGTCGCCGTGCACCTCGGCCAGCAGCGTGCGCACCGCGGTCCGCACCGGCGGGTCGGCCTCGTCGATCGGCACCTCCTGGCCGTCCTCGTCGAAGACCTGCATCCGCACCGGGGTGGCGCCGCCCTCGCTCAGCTCGGCCACCATCCGGCTGCACTCGGAGAACAGCAGCAGCACCAGTTCCCGCACGTCCGTGTGCTCGTCCCGGGAGTCCCGCACGAACGTGATCAGCCGCTCGACGGCGTCCCCGTCGTCCCCCTCGCTGGCAGCGGCCAGCGCCTGACTGGCGGCCCTGATGATCCGTTGCCGCCGATCCGGGTCTGGAGCCGATGCCACGTCGCCCATCTTTCCCTAACCGACCGATCGGTGCGCCAGACCGCCAAGATCGGCGAGTCGACGCTTGACCACCCCATTGCCCAACCGTTACCCACGGCTCCATGGCTGAACCGCTGCTCACCGACCTACGTGCCGCGGTCTGCGAACTGGGCAGGCGCATGGTCGCCGACCGGCTCGTCGTCGGCACCTCGGGCAACATCTCGGCGCGGGCCGGTGACCTGGTCGCGGTCACGCCCACCGGGGTGCCCTACGCCGAACTGGTGCCCGGGTCGATCACCGTACTGGACCTCACCGGCCGGCAGGTCGCCGGTGACCTCCCGCCCACCTCCGAAGTGCCACTGCACCTCGCGCTGTACCAGAGCCGGCCGGTCGGCGCCGTGGTGCACACCCACGGCCCGCACGCCACCGCGGTGTCCACCCTGGTGGACGAGGTGCCGCCGGTCCACTACGCCGTGGGCCTGTTCGGCGGCGCGATCCGGGTCGCCGGGTACGCCCGGTTCGGCAGCCCCGAACTGGCCGCGGCGACACTGGCGGCGCTCGGCGACCGCACCGGCTGCCTGCTGGCCAACCACGGCGCGGTCACCGTCGGCGGTGATCTCGCCGCCGCCTACGAGCGGGCGCTGCAACTGGAGTGGCTGTGCCAGGTGTGGCTGGCCGCGCGGTCGGTCGGCGTGCCCCGGCTGCTGCCGGCGGCCGAGATCGCCGAGGTGACCGAGCGACTGCGCGGCTACGGCGCGGCCGGCCGGGAACCGGGCCTACAGGGGTAGGCCGGCCTCCAGCAGGCCGAGCGCCTCGTCCAGCAGGTCGCCGACGTCGCACGTCTGCTGCGCGGCGATGCCGACGGTGGCCAGCGCGACGCCGACCATCGCGCCGGCGAACACCCGTACCCGCAGGTCGTTCTCGTCCCGGCCGAGGCGTTCGGCGACCAGGCCGGCGAGCAGCCGCAACGACCGGGTGTACTCGTCGAGCACCACCGTCCGCAGTTCGGGCACCCGCCTGATGAGCTCGTGCCGCTCCCGGTCGCGCAGCCGCGCCTCCTCCGGCATGTCCGCGAACACCGCCTTGAGCGCCGCCCGGACCGCCTGGATCGGGCTGAGCTCCAGCGGCTGGTCGCGCAGCGCGTCGGCGAGCAGCCCGTCGAAGTCGTCGCCGATCACCACGTCTTCCTTGGTGGGGAAGTAGCGGAAGAACGTGCTGGGCGACACCTCGGCCGCGTCGGCGATCTGGTCGACGGTGGTCTCGGCGTAGCCCTGTTCCCGGAACAGGCGCATGGCGTGCTCGCGGATGGCGGCCCGGGTCCTCGCCTTCTTCCGCTCGCGCAGCCCGGGCACGGGTGACGGGCCGTCAGGCACTGACCTCACGTGCCGCCTCCTCCGCCGTGCCCCCTGTGTCTGTGCCCATGGTGGCAGATCGGGCGGACGAATCGGCCAGGCTACCCGGGCTGACCAGCGCGGCTCTGGCCATCCGGAACAGCAGTTCGGCCATCTGATCGCGGTCCAGGTGGGTGCTGTGCGGGGTGGAGTTGATGAGGCCGAACACGGCGTGCGCGGCGGCGCGGGCGGCCGGCTGTTCGGTGCCGGGCACGGCCGAGGTGATCGTGCGGACCCAGGTCTCCACGTAGCGGCGCTGGATGGCCCGCACCCGGCGGCGGTCCGGCTCGCCCAGGTTGCCCAGGCTGCGTTCCTGCACGGTGATGAGCGCCGGGTTGTCCAGTGCGAAGGCGACGTGGAAGCGGATCAGGCCGTCCAGCGCCACGGCCGGGTCCGGGATCGCCTCGACCGTGCGCAGGCCGCCGTCGAGCAGGTAGTCGCTGATCGACGTGAGCATCTCCGCGAGCATCGCGTCCTTGCTGCGGAAGTGCCGGTACAGCGCCGGGCCGGAGATGCCGACCGCCGAGCCGATGTCGTCGATGCCGACGCCGTGGAAGCCGCTGCGGGCGAACAGTTCCGCCGCGGCGGCCAGGATCTGGTCGCGGCGGTTCGGCGTCCGGTCGGCTGAATGCGGCACAGCTGCCAGGTTAGCGCATGTTAACCATACGCCCGGCCGTGGCCGGCGGATCGCCCGGAAGTGGCGCGGTGGCAACGGATCAGCGACACCGCCGGGACGTTTCGGTGCACCAATAGGAGGTATTTTCCGGGCAGCCGGTTAACTATTGACAATGTTCTTCTGCAAGTAGTCAGCGCTTGGTATTGATGAATGGACCTGTTGGGGCTTGGCCCAAGGAGGCGCCATGCGTCTGGCTCGAACACTTTCCGCCGCGACGGTCCTGGCCGTCGCGGCGGTGCTCTCCGTGGTGGTACCGGCTTCCGCGGCCGGGCCCAACTACGTGGCACTGGGCGATTCCTACGCGTCCGGTGTCGGCACCGACGACTACCTCAGCGACGGCACGAGTTGCGACCGCAGCCCCGAGGGCTACCCGGGACTGTGGGCGGCGGCGCACGCCACGTCGTCCTTCGTCCTGGCCGCCTGTTCCGGCGCCACCACGAGCAGCCTGCTGTCCGGCCAGCTCGGCGGCCTGAGCGCGGCGACCAATCTGGTCACGGTCACCATCGGCGGCAACGACGCCGGCTTCACCACGGTGTTCGAGGACTGCATCCTGGACAGCGACTCCGGGTGCGTCAGTGAGATCGACAGCGCGGAGAACTTCGTCCGCACCACCCTGCCCGCCCGGCTGGACAACGTGTACAGCTCGGTCCGGTCGCACGCGCCGAACGCCACGGTGATCGTGCTCGGCTACCCGCGCTTCTACCAGGTGCCCGGCTCGTGCATCGTGGGCCTGTCCAACACCAAGCGGACCGCCATCAACGGCGGCGCCGACCTGCTCGACACGACGATCTCCGGTGAGGTGGCCAAGTTCACCGGATTCCACTACGCCGACGTGCGCAGCGTGTTCAGCACGCACGAGATCTGCTCGTCCGGCACGTCGTGGCTGCACAGCGTCGACTTCGCCCACATCACCGACTCGTACCACCCGACGCCGGCCGGCTACTCCGGCGGCTACCTGCCGGTGCTGGACTCGGTCACCGGCTGAGCACGCGCCCCCGCCGGCGTGTTAACGTTCACTAACGTCAGCACGCCGGCGGAGGCGAGGGAACATGGACGCACCGGTACTGCGTACCGCTGCCGACACCACGTCGGAGGCATACCGCCGCAACGCCAAGACGCACACCGCGCTGGCCGACGAGTTGCGGGCGCGACTCGCCGAGACGGCCAGGGGCGGCCCCGAGCGGGCCAGGCAGCGGCACGTCGAACGCGGCAAGCTGCTGCCCCGCGACCGGGTGGACGCACTGCTCGACCCCGGCTCGCCGTTCCTGGAACTTTCCGCGCTGGCCGCGAACGGCATGTACGGCGACGAGGCCCCGGCGGCCGGGATCATCACCGGCGTGGGCCGCGTCGCCGGCCGGGAGTGCGTCGTCGTCGCGAACGACGCCACCGTCAAGGGCGGCACCTACTACCCGATGACGGTGAAGAAACACCTGCGCGCCCAGGAGGTGGCGCTGCACAACCGGCTGCCCTGCGTCTATCTCGTCGACTCGGGCGGCGCGTTCCTGCCCCGGCAGGACGAGGTCTTCCCGGACCGCGAGCACTTCGGCCGCATCTTCTACAACCAGGCCACCATGTCCGGCCTGGGCATCCCGCAGGTCGCCGCCGTGCTCGGCTCGTGCACGGCGGGCGGCGCGTACGTGCCGGCGATGAGCGACGAGGCCGTGATCGTCCGCAACCAGGGCACCATCTTCCTGGGCGGGCCGCCACTGGTGAAGGCCGCCACCGGTGAGGTGGTCACGGCCGAGGAACTGGGCGGCGGCGACGTCCACTCGCGGATCTCCGGCGTCACCGACCACCTGGCCGACGACGACGCGCACGCGCTGCGGATCGTCCGGTCCATCGTCGGCACGCTCGGTCCGAAGGCGCCCCGGCCGTGGGACGTCTCGCCCGTCGAGGAACCGGCCGTGGACCCCGGTGAGCTCTACGGTGTCGTGCCGGCCGACTCGCGGACGCCCTACGACGTGCGCGAGGTCATCGCCCGGATCGTGGACGGCAGCCGGTTCGCCGAGTTCAAGAAGGAGTACGGCGGCACGCTGGTCACCGGGTTCGCCCACGTCCACGGCCACCCGGTGGGGATCGTGGCCAACAACGGCGTGCTGTTCAGCGAGTCGGCGCTGAAGGGCGCGCATTTCGTCGAACTGTGCGACCGGCGGTCGGTGCCGCTGGTGTTCCTGCAGAACATCACCGGATTCATGGTCGGCCGCGAGTACGAGGCCGGCGGGATCGCCAAGCACGGCGCCAAGATGGTCACCGCCGTCGCGTGCGCGCGGGTGCCCAAGTTCACCGTGATCATCGGCGGCTCGTTCGGCGCGGGCAACTACTCGATGTGCGGGCGGGCGTACTCGCCCCGCTTCCTGTGGATGTGGCCGAACGCGCGGATCTCGGTGATGGGTGGCGAGCAGGCCGCGTCGGTGCTGGCCACGGTCCGCGCCGACCAGCTCGCGGCGCGCGGCGAACCGTGGTCGGCCGACGACGAGGCCGCGTTCAAGGACCCGATCCGCCAGCAGTACGAGGACCAGGGCAACCCGTACTACGCCACCGCCCGGCTCTGGGACGACGGGGTGATCGACCCGATGGACACCCGGATGGTCCTCGGTCTCGGACTGTCCGCCGCCGCCAACGCGCCGCTGGCCCCGGTCGGCTATGGCGTCTTCCGGATGTGAGGGGCTGATGTTCGACACCGTCTTGGTCGCCAACCGGGGGGAGATCGCCGTCCGGGTGATCGACACCCTGCGGCGCATGGGCATCCGGGCGGTCGCCGTCTACAGCGACGCGGACGCGCGGGCCCGGCACGTGCTGGCCGCCGACGTGGCGGTGCGGATCGGCCCGGCGAGAGCCAGCGAGAGCTACCTGTCGATCGAACGGATCGTCGCCGCGGCACGGGAAACCGGCGCCCAGGCGGTGCACCCCGGCTACGGCTTCCTCTCCGAGAACGCGGCCTTCGCCGCCGCCTGCGAAAGCGCCGGGCTGGTGTTCGTCGGGCCGCCGCCGGCCGCGATCGAGGCGATGGGCGACAAGATCCGCGCCAAGCTGACCGTGGCGCAGGCGGGCGTGCCGGTGGTGCCCGGCCGGACCGAGCCGGACATGACGGACGAGCAACTGGCGGCCGCCGCTGCCGAGATCGGCTTCCCCGTGCTGCTCAAGCCGTCGGCCGGCGGCGGTGGCAAGGGTATGCGGCTGGTGAGCGAGGCGGGTGAGCTCGCCGAGGCGATCGCGTCCGCCCGGCGCGAGGCCACCGCGTCGTTCGGCGACGGCACCCTGCTGGTGGAGCGGTTCGTCAACCGGCCACGGCACATCGAGATCCAGGTGCTCGCCGACACCCACGGCACCGTGCTGCACCTGGGCGAACGGGAGTGCAGCCTGCAACGGCGACACCAGAAGATCGTCGAGGAAGCGCCGTCGCCGTTCCTGGACGAGCCGACCCGGCAGCGGATGGGCCAGGCCGCCGTGGACGCGGCCAAGGCGGTCGGCTACACCGGCGCCGGCACCGTCGAGTTCATCGTGTCCGCCGACCGGCCGGACGAGTTCTTCTTCATGGAGATGAACACCCGCCTCCAGGTCGAACACCCGGTCACCGAACTGGTCACCGGCATCGACCTGGTGGAGCAGCAACTGCGGGTGGCCGCGGGGGAGCGCCTTGCCGTGTCCGCCGGCCCGCCGTCCGGCCACGCCATCGAGGTCCGCGTGTACGCCGAGGACCCGTCGCGCGGCTTCCTGCCCACCGGCGGGCGGGTGCTGGCCCTGCGCGAACCGGCCGATCGGCTGCGGGTCGACTCGGCCCTGGCGCCGGGCATGGTGGTGAGCAGCGACTACGACCCGATGCTGGCCAAGTACGTCGCGCACGGCCCCACCCGGGACGACGCGCTGCGCACCCTGGCGGCCGGCCTGCGGTCCACCCGGATCCTCGGTGTGACGACGAATCTCGGCTTCCTGCAACGGTTGTTGGCCGACCCGGACGTGGTCGCCGGGCGGCTGGACACCGGACTGGTGGAGCGGTCGATGGACCGGCTGGTCGCCGACGAGCCCCCGCCCGGCCTGCTGGTGGCCGCCGCGCTGGAACGGGCGCTGGCCGCGGAGCCGGCCGGTGGCGACCCGTGGGACCTGCCCGGCGGCTGGCGGCTGGGTGAGCACGCCTGGACGACGTGGCTGATCGCCGTGGCCGGGCGGGAACC
>DATEPR010000095.1:0-9087 GCA_035273045.1 Pseudonocardiaceae bacterium
CCCCGCCCTGCAGGTCGCCGCCGCCAACGTGGCCCCCGGGTCCGCCGTGCCGGTCAGCCTGACCGCGGCGGACGTGCCCCGCGCGGCGCCGACGTCGTTGGACGAGTGGGCCGGCCGGGTCACCGGGGTCACCGGCATCCCGGTGCCCGCGCTGCGCGCCTACGGCAACGCCGAACTCGCCATGCGCGCCACCGAACCGCACTGCCGGCTGTCCTGGGCGACGCTGGCCGGCATCGGCCGGGTCGAGTCCGACCACGGCGACTTCGGCGGCGCCCACCTGCTGGCCAACGGTGAGGAGTCGCGGCCGGTCGTCGGCGTGCCGCTGGACGGCACCGGCGGGGTCCGCGACATCCCGGACTCCGACCACGGCCGCTACGACGGCGACCCCACCTTCGACCACGCCGTCGGCCCGTTGCAGTTCCTGCCCAGCACGTGGGCGACCTACGGCGCGGACGCCATGGGCACCGGCCGCCCGGACCCGGAGAACGTCAACGACGCCGCCCTGGCCGCGGCACAGTATCTGTGCGTCGGCGGGCGGGACATGGGCACGCCGGCCGGCTGGTGGGCGGGGGTGCTGTCGTACAACGACTCCGGCCAGTACGGGCAGAAGGTGTTCGGGATGGCCGACACCTACGCGCGGGAGGCGTTCGCCGCGCTGAACGGGTCCGCGAACCGCTGACCCCTGGTGACGGGACGGGCCGTCCTCAGCGAACTGGCAGGTACTGCGACGCAGGTCACCCCTGTCACGGTGCTAGCGTCGTTCTCGTGCGCCGGTTCTTCAGCTCGCGTGCGCTGGCGACGGTGGCTGTCAGTGTGCTCGCCGTGGTCGGCGGCGCCCTCCTGGCCTGGTGGCAGTGGACTCGCTACGAGTCGGCCTCCGGCACCCTGCAGAACCTGGGCTACGTCCTGCAGTGGCCGCTGTTCGGCGTGTTCCCCGGGTTCATGTTCTGGCGGATCCACCGGTCCGCCCGGCGGGAACGGGAACTCGACCGCGAACGGGAGATACCGGCCCAACGGGGCACGCCGGAACCGGAGCCGGCCGAGCCGACCACCGTCGACCCACGGCTGACCTACGTGCAGAACCGCACATCGCATCTCGTGGCCGAGGAAGACCAGGAGTTGCTGGCCTACAACCGTTACCTCGCCCAACTCGCTGACCGGGAGCAACGCCATGCCGGCTGAGGCCGCCGCCCTGTCCCCGACCGAGCTGCGCGCCCAGCGCGTCAGCAGGGCGCTCGTCCGCTACCGCGCGATCGCCTACACCGTCGGTGTCGGCCTGCTGCTGCTGTGCGTGGCGACCGTGCTGGACTGGGGTTTCCACCACCCGCAGATGGCCGAGATCGTCGGCCCGCTGCACGGGTTCCTGTACATGGTCTACCTGGCCATCGCCGTCGACCTGGCGCTGAAGTCCCGCTGGTCGATCGTGGGCACGCTGCTGGTGCTGGTGTCCGGCACCATCCCGTTCCTGTCGTTCGTGTGCGAACGCCAGGTCACCCGGCGAGTGAGGGCCGGCCGCTCGCTGTAGCGCCCGCCGGCACCGGGTCTTGACGTGCACCAAGGTGCACGCGCCAGGGTGGAGACCATGACCACCACGCACCAGCCCGAACTGGGCGCCCTGTTCGACCCGGCGAACCGGCCGAATCCGTATCCGCTGCTCGCGCGGCTCCGCGAGGCGGGCCCGTTCTCGGTCATGGATGGCGCGATCACGGTCGTGGGCGACCACGCCACCTGCACGGCGGTCCTGCGCGACCCGGCGTTCAGCAGCGACCGTGCCCGCAGCCGCCTGCCCCGCCGGTTCGACCGGGACGAGCCGCAGCGCAACGCGTCGTTCCTGTCGCTGGACCCGCCGGACCACACGCGGCTGCGGCGGCTGGTGTCGAAGGCGTTCACGCCGAAGGTGATCGTGGAGCTGGCGCCACGGATCCGGCAGATCGTGGCGGAACGGTTCGCCGCGTTCGAGCCCGCCGGATCCTTCGACGTGGTCAGCGAGCTGGCGTATCCGCTGCCGGTGCGGGTGATCAGCGAACTGCTCGGCGTGCCGGAGGCCGACCACGACCGGTTCGAGGGCTGGTCGCGGTGGCTGGTGCGCGGCCTGGACCCGATCATGGCGGTCACCGATCCGACTGAGCTGGGCCACATCGAGGCGGCGCAGCGGGAGTTCGACGAGTACTTCGCCGATCTCATCGCGGAGCGGCGCACCCGGCCGGGCGAGGACCTGCTGTCCCGGTTGGTGCGGATCGAGGAACAGGGCGACCAGCTGTCCGAGCGCGAGTTGGTCGCCACGTGCACGCTGCTGCTGGTGGCCGGCCACGAGACGACGGCGAACCTCATCGCGAACGGTGTGCTCGCGCTGCTGCGCAACCCCGACCAGTTGGCCGCGCTGCGCGCCGACCCTGCGCTGATCGACGGGGCCGTCGAGGAGATCCTGCGCTACGACCCGCCGGTTCAGTTGACCAGCCGGATCGTCCGGCGGCCGACGCCGTTCGGCGACGTGGTGGCGCCGACCGACGGCATGGTGCTGATGCTGTTGGGCGCCGCGAACCGGGATCCGGCGGTGTTCGCCGAGCCGGACCGGTTCGACATCACCAGGGACGCCCGCCAGCACCTGTCCTTCGCCGCTGGTGCGCACTACTGCCTGGGCGCGCCGCTGGCCCGGTTGGAGGCGACGGTCGCGCTCGGTGCGTTCGCCGGCCGGTTGCGTGATCCGGAACTGGACCCGGAATCATTGCGTTACCGTCCGCATGTGAACCTGCGCGGACCGGAACGGATGGTCGTCGGGTTCGGCGGGTTGTGGTGAGACCGTTCGTCCATTCCCCCACCTGTTTCCCAGTCTTACCAGTTTCTCGGTCCAGCAATGTCCATTATTTGTCGCACGGATGACGGGAACGGATGTGGCAGACTGGCTCACGGCTGGTGACGGCTCGGCCGCTGGCCGTTACCAAGCTGCTGAGCTGCGCGGATTCGTGGCCTCACGGCAAACCTGGCACGGTGAATGCGGACGCCGGTCTTTCGGCGGGGAACGGAAGGGTGAGGGGATCTGCGCCATTTAACCTGGATGGCGATGGACAAGGGTCCCAAATCGTGTCGGCGCCGCACGTTTCCGGTCGGTAGCGTTGGCTTGGCACATCTGCGGGGGGTACGCTCTGTCACGCCCGGCAGGCCGCACGACAGGCCGCCGCGAGGGGTGAAGGTGGTGTCCGGTGTCGGTCAGGAGCCTGATGGGGCGTGTCCGCAGGGGAAAGACACAGGTGTCCGGACCGTTTTCGCTGGTGAATCGTGTCGTGGGCCGGTGCGCCATCGCTCCGGTTGAGGGGTCGGGGGATTCGTTCGGCGAGGTTGGGGGCCGGGATGACCGAACTTGTAGCCGGTGAGCCGCTTGTCGCGAGGCTGCCTCGCCTGACGGCGATGGACGTCGCGGAGCCGCCGAGCTCGTCCAATGTGGACAGTGATCTGGCGGTGACCGTGGCCGCCGCGGTGGCCGGTGACCAGGTGGCCGTGGAGCGGTTGCTCGGCTACGTCCGGCCGCTGGTGGTCCGCTACTGCAGGGCCAGGGTCGGCCGGCAGGAGCGGTCCTTCGCCTCGGCCGACGACGTGGCCCAGGAGGTGTGCCTCGCCGTGCTGACGGCGCTGTCCACCTACCGCGACCAGGGCCGTCCCTTCCTGGCCTTCGTCTACGGCATCGCGGCGCACAAGGTGGCGGACGCCCACCGCGCGGCCGCCCGCAACCGGGCCGAGCCGGTCGCCGAGGTGCCGGACGAGCCCGAACTGGACGCCGGCCCGGAGCAGCGGGCGATGCGCGTCGAGATGACGTCCCGGATGGCGGAGTTGTTGCAGGTGCTGCCCGCGAAGCAGCGGGAGATCCTGGTGCTGCGGGTGGTCGTCGGACTGTCCGCGGAGGAGACGGCCGACGCCGTCGGTTCGACGCCGGGCGCCGTGCGCGTCGCCCAGCACCGGGCGCTGGCCCGGCTGCGGACCGCCGCCTCCCGGCTGGACCTGATGTAACCAGCCGTCACGTGCCGAGCAGGCGGGCCAGGGCCGCCCTGGCCGCCGCGTCCCGTTCGGCGAGCTTGTTCAGCTCCTCGGCGAGCAGCGTCAGCCACTCGTCGATGCTCACCTGCTTCCGGCTGATCACCACGTCCCGCACGACCGTGCGCACCTCGGCGACGACACCGCGCCTGTCCTGGCGCAGTTCCAGGTCCCGCTCCATGCCGTGCACCCGCACGGCGACGGCCTGGCCCTGCCGGCCGGACACCCGGTCGCCCATGCTGCGCCGGTAGTCGACCTCGACCATCCCGGCCGGCAGCGCGTCGCCCAGCGTCATGGTGAGCACGCGGGTGTAGGACTCCACGTCGGACCGGTCGGTCCGCAGCGCGGCGATCATCACGTGCATGTCCCAGGTGGGACCGAGTTCGCCACTCACGAATCCACCAGTGGCAGCACGAGCTGCGGCTTGGCGATGATGTGGTCGTCGCGCATCGGGCGGACCGCCGTGCCGATGGCGAAGAACTCCGTGGTGTGACCGCCCCAGCGGTGCGGCAGCGACAGCAACTGGACGCCGACGATGCCTTCCGCGTGCAGCGCCTCGGCCTCCGCCTGCATCCGGCTCATCGCCAGTTCCCGCGCGTCGTACAGGGCCTCGGTGTACTGCGGCACCTCGACGTTCTGGCCGATGTTGCCGATCGCCTGGAAGAACCGCTGATGCGCGATGTGGTAGACACAGGAGCCCATCACCATGCCCAGCGGCGCGTAACCGGCCTGGACGAGGGTCCAGAAGTCCTGTCCGTTCAGGTCGGACGTGAACGGCTTGCCGGTGTTGTTGCGCCAGTTGCCCGGCTCCTCGGCCTTCACCGCCGTGCCGACGGCGATGAACTCGGCGAGGTCGTTGCCGAACTCCTTGAACTCGATCTCCAGCCGCACACCGACGATCCCGTCCGCGCCGAGCACGTCGGCCTCGGCCTCCATCCGGGACATCGCCAGTTCCCTGGCGTGGTACATGGCGTTGGACAGGGTGTCCATCTCCTGGTTGCGGCCCCACCGTCCGACCTGGAAGCCGACGTGGTAGATGCTCGACCCCAGCACCAGGCCCAACGGCCGGAAACCGGCCTCCCGCACCAGCAGGAACTCGTTGACGGACAGGTCCGATGTGAACAGCGTGGTGCTCTGCCCTGGCTTCATCTCGGCGAGCCGGCGCATCGCATCCTCTGGGATGCTCTGGCCTTCGACCTCCGCACTGCTCATTTGTGCTCCGTCCACTGTCTAACTGTCCGACTACTACTGCTGTCCCGCCTGCCGCAGCGGCATGATCGTCAACGCCTTCGTCGGCGCCTGCTGGCCGGCGTGGAACCGGGAGACGGTGGTGCCGAACACCGTGGACTCGGCGCACAGCAGCGGCGCGTTGCCCGCCTCCTGGTGCCACGACCGCAGCGACATGCTGGCCACGATCGCGCCGTCGGCCCGCGAGCCCCTGGCGTGTTGCGCGAAACTCTGCCGCGCCTTGGCCCGGACCCGGTTGATCAGCTGGGTGTACGCGGTGACCTCGGCGTTGCCGGCCATCACGGACATCTGCGACCGGCTGGCCCAGTCCAGGAACTGGCTCTCCACGGCGATGCCGAAGGCGATCCGGTTGGGCACCCAGCCGGCCTGCATCAGCTTGGCCACGTCCTGACCGGCCAGGTCGGTGGTGAACAGGCGCTTCGGGCGATGGGTGGAGTCGGCGCGTACCGCGGTGCCCAGGGCGACGAACTCCTGGCTGCTCTCGCCGAGCCGGGACCGGGTCAGCCGGATGCCGACGATCCCGTCGGCCCGCATCGCCTGCGCCTCGGTGCCCATGCGGTTCAAAGCTGTGTCAAAACCGTGATAAAGCGCCTGCACGTAGGGCTGGAAACTGACCGAACCGAGGAAACCGCCCATTCCGTAGTTGAGTCCACCGGTCCAGCCGATGTTCTGCACGATGCAGCCCATCACCTCGCCGACCGGGCGCAGGCCGACCGACTGGATGCCCACCGTGCCCGCCACCGACAGCAGGGAGGTCTTCAGCCCGACCTCGTCGTACCTGCTCAGGCGGGCACGCGCGGAATCCGGCAGCCACTGCCCGTCCGTGCCGGTCACGTGACCTCCTCAGCTACCCACGGTCACCACCGCGTTCCCGCCCGGTGACCGGTGCACCTCGTGGCTCTCGTGGTTCATCGTGCCATGCGGCGGCCTGACGCGGAGTTCGGGCCGAAATGCTTGACGGGCCCAATGCGGGGGAAGCTACTGCGGATGAGGTGATGTGTGACTACCATCACCGACCGCATGTGTAACGCCGAGAGGTGGGGAGCTGTGCCGTGAGTACATCATCTACAGCGCAGGACACCGGCGGCACCGTACGCAGTCTCATTCCGGCCCGGATCGACCGCCTCCCGTGGGCGTCCTTCCATACCCGGTTGGTGATCGCGCTGGGTGTCGCGTGGATCCTGGACGGCCTGGAGATCAGTGTCGCCAGCGCGGTCGAGGGCGCGCTGACGAAGCCGGACACGCTCAACATGTCGGCCGCCGGATCCACCAGCATCGCCACGATCTACCTGGTCGGTGAGGTGATCGGTGCGCTGGTGTTCGGGCAGTTCGCGGACCGGTGGGGCCGGCAGAAGCTGTTCATGATCACGCTCGGCGTGTACCTGGTCGGCAGTGGCCTGAGCGCCGCGACGGCCGGTGCGGGCGCCGGCTGGGTCGCGTTCCTGTATGCGACGCGGCTGATCGCCGGCATGGGCATCGGCGGTGAGTACGCGGCCATCAACTCCGCGATCGACGAACTGATCCCGGCCCGCTACCGCGGCCGGATCGACATCGCGATCAACGGCACGTACTGGGCCGGCGCGATCGTCGGCACGTTCGCCACCTTCCTGTTCCTGAACACCATCCAGCCCAGCCTCGGCTGGCGGCTGGGCTTCCTGCTCGGCCCGGTGCTGGCGCTGTTCATCATCTACGTGCGCCGCAATCTGCCGGAGAGCCCGCGCTGGCAGCTGATGCACGGCAGGGCGGAACAGGCCGAGCAGACGATCACGCAGATCGAGCAGGAGGTCGCGCAGCGGGGCGTGATCCTGGAGGAGGTCGACGAGAGCCGGGCGATCGAGGTCCGGCCGGCCGACCGGACCGGCTACTTCGCGCTGGCGCGGGTGCTGTTCCGTGACTACCGGCCGCGGGCGGTGCTCGGGCTCGGGTTGATGGTCACGCAGTCGTTCCTGTACAACGCGATCTTCTTCAGCTACTCGATCGTGCTGACCGTCTTCTACCACGTGGAGGGCACGGCGGCGCTGTACGGCATCGCGTTCGCCATCGGCAACCTGATCGGCCCGTTCGTGCTCGGTCCGCTGTTCGACACGGTCGGCCGCAAGAAGATGATCTCCGGCAGCTACCTGATCGCGGGCGTGCTGCTGGCCATCAGCGCCTTCCTGTTCAAGGCGCAGGTGTTCAACGCGACGACGCAGACGCTGGCGTGGGTGATCATCTTCTTCTTCGCGTCGGCGGGTGCCAGTTCGGCGTACCTGACGGTGAGCGAGATCTTCCCGCAGGAGGTCAGGGCGAAGGCCATCGCCGTGTTCTTCTCGATCGCGCAGATCGTGGGCGCGCTGGCGACGCTGTTCTACGGCGCGCTGATCGACAAGAACCACCCGGACTTCAACAAGCTGTTCATCGGCTACATCACGGGTGCGGTCATCATGGTCATCGGCGGCATCATCGCGGTGTTCTTCGGCGTCGCCGCGGAGGGCAGGTCGCTGGAGGACGTCGCCGCGCCGCTGGCCGTCGTCCGCGCGAAGATCGCCAAGGGCGGTGCCGAACCGGCGACGGGAGCGGCCACCGGATAGGCACCGGGCGGCGCGGCCACCCCTAGTTTACTCACCAGTAGGTATACTCTGCGGTAGGTACCAACTGGTGGCAGTGAACGGGAGTGGCCGTGACCGCGGACCGAAACGGGCAGGGCAGTGCCAGGCGGGACCCGATGCGGGCCGGCCTGGCACTGCTCAACCAACTGGCCGGCAACCGGGTGCTGGACCGGCTCGGCCTGCGCACCCCCGTGCAGCGCGCCGTCTTCCGGGCCACCCGCACCGGTTTCCGCACCGCGGCCGCGGCCAGCCGCACGTTCCAGGCGGCCAGCAGGCTCGGCCGGCCGCAGCGGCTGCCCACCAGCGGCGAGCGGGACCTGCTGGATCTCACGCCCACCGACGACCAGCGGATGATCACCGAGGCCGTCGGCGAGTTCGCCGACGAGCAACTGCGGCCCAGGGCGGCCGACGCGGACGACGCCTGCGCCGCCCAGCCCGAGGTGTTCACCCGGGCCGCCGAACTGGGCATCCCGCTGCTCGCCGTCCCCGAGTCGCTGGGCGGCGTGGCCACCGAGCGTGCCGCGACCACCGGCGTGCTGGTCGCCGAGGCGATGAGCCGGGGCGACATGGGTCTCGCGGTCGCGTGCCTGGCGCCCGCCGCGGTCAGCAACGCGCTGGCGCTGTGGGGCGACGCCGGCCAGCAGGCCACCTACCTGCCGGCGTTCGTCGGCGACGACCCGCCGGCCGCCGCGCTCGCCGTGCTGGAACCGCGGCCGCTGTTCGACCCGTTCACGTTGCGCACCAAGGCGCGGCGCACCTCCGGCGGCTTCGTGCTGGACGGCGTCAAATCGCTGGTGCCCAGGGCCGCCACGGCGGAACTGTTCGTGGTCGCCGCCGAACTGGAGGGCCGGGGGCCGGCGCTGTTCCTGGTCGAGTCGGACGGCCTCGCGGTCGAACCGGACCCGGCGATGGGCCTGCGCGCCGCCGGGATGGGCCGGCTGGTGCTGGAAGGCGTGACCGTGCCGGACACCGCGCTGCTCGGCGGCGGCAGCGCCGACGTGTACGCCGAGTGCGTGCGGCTGTCCCGGCTGGGCTGGTGCGCGCTCGCCGTCGGCACCGCGCAGGCCGTGCTGGACTACGTGATCCCGTACGTCAACGAGCGGGTGGCGTTCGGCGAACCGGTCAGCCACCGGCAGGGCGTGGCGTTCCGGGTGGCCGACATCGGCATCGAACTGGAGGGGATGCGGCTGGTCACCTACCGCGCCGCCAGCCGCGCCGACCAGGG
>DATEPR010000096.1:0-4772 GCA_035273045.1 Pseudonocardiaceae bacterium
GAAGCTCGCGGGGGGTTTGGCACTCCCGTGGCACGGTGGCCGCGGTCGGCGCCGCCGCGGTCGTCGGTCTGACCCTGGCCGGCTGCGCCGCCACGACGCAGTCCGGCACCGCGCTCCAGTCGGCCCGCTGGGGCCTGGGCCACCCCAGGACGCCGATCAAGCACGTCGTCGTGCTGTTCGACGAGAACAACTCGTTCGACCACTACTTCGGCACGTACCCGAACGCCACCAACACCGACGGCACGAAGTTCGTCCCCGCCCCGGACACGCCCAAGGTCAACGGCCTCACGCCCGATCTGCTCAACCACAACCCGAACTCGTTCAACCCGAAGCGGCTGTCCCCGAGCCAGGCCGTGACGTGCGACCAGAACCACTCGTACGGTCCGGAGCAGAAGGCCGAGGACGGCTTCAAGATGGACGCCTTCGTGCAGAACACGGAGACCGACGTCTGCACCGGCGAGCCGATCATCTTCGGTGAGCCCGGCCTGGTTATGGACTACTACGACGGCAACACCGTCACCGCGCTGTGGAACTACGCCCAGCACTACTCGCTGAACGACAACTCGTTCGACACCAACTTCGGCCCGTCCACGCCCGGCGCCCTGAACCTGGTCTCCGGCTCCACCGCGCAGGCCGCCACCGTCAACTCGGTCACCGGCGCGCCGGAGCCGCCCGGCCCGTCCATCGGCGACCCGAACACCAAGGGCGTCGGCAACGTCATCGGCGACCCGGACCCGTTCTTCGACGACTGCTCGGACAACAACCACACCTCCACCGGCAACCTGGTGAAGCTGCTCGGCAAGAACGTCGGCGACCTGCTGGACGCGAAGAACATCACCTGGGGCTGGTTCCAGGGCGGGTTCGCGCCGACCGGCAGCGCCAACGGCTTCGCCGTCTGCGGTGCCGCGCACGCCAACGTGATCGGCAACAGCGTGGTCGACTACAGCCCGCACCACAACCCGTTCGCGTACTACCAGTCGACGTCGAACCCGAAGCACCTGCCGCCGTCGTCGCCGAGCGCTGTCGGCATCACCGACCAGGCCAACCACAACTACGACCTGTCGGTGTTCAACCGGGCGGTCAAGGACGGCGACATGCCGGCCGTCAGCTTCCTGAAGGCGCCGGAGTTCCAGGACGGCCACGCCGGCTACTCCGACCCGCTGGACGAGCAGACCTTCCTGACCACCGAGATCAACCTGATCGAGCAGTCGAAGGACTGGAAGGACACCGCCATCGTCGTCGCGTACGACGACTCGGACGGCTGGTACGACCACGTGCCGTCACCGATCGTCAACGGCTCGCACGACCCGAGCAGGGACGCCGTCATCTGCACCGACGCCCGGATCACGCTGGCCGACGGCAGCGACCGCTGCGGCTACGGCCCGCGCCTGCCGCTGCTGGTCATCTCGCCGTTCGCGAAGACCAACTTCGTCGACAACACCCTGACCGACCAGTCGTCCATCACCCGCTTCATCGAGGACAACTGGAACCTGGGCCGGATCGGCAACGGTTCGTTCGACGTGCTCGCCGGCTCGCTGGACCACATGTTCGACTTCCACGGGAAGCCGAACACCACGCCGCTGATCCTGGACACCAAGACCGGCGCCGTGGTCGGCCACGGCCACTGAGTTCTCACCACCACGGCCGGCCGGACGCTCCCGCGTCCGGCTGGCCGCGCACGGGCCGCTGATCGTGCTGGTGCTCGTTTCGGCGTTGTCGTTGGGTGTGCGGGCCTACCGGCTCGGCGATCCGTGCGAGTCGCCGTGCACGACCGCCGCCGAGCACGTGCTCATGTTCGACGAGAGCTACTACGTCAACGCGGCGCAGGTGATCGCGGGCATCCGGCCCCAGCCCGGCGAGGTCTTCGGTGTCGCCTACCAGGACGCGCCGCCGGGCACCGACCCCAACGCCGAGCACCCGCAGGGCGCCAAACTGCTGATCGCGGCGGCGATCGAGCTGTTCGGCGACGGGCCGTTCGCGTGGCGGATCGGCTCACTGCTGTTCGGCAGCCTGGCGATCATCGGCATGTACGCGCTCGTGCGCTCCGCCGGTGGCGGGCCGTGGTCGGCGGTCGGCGCGGCAACGCTGATGGCCGCGGACAACCTGATGATCGTGTCGGGCCGGATGGCGATGCTGGACGTCTACGCGCTCGCCCCGATGGTCTGGGCCGTGGCGCTGTACCTGCGCGGACGGATCATTCCAGCGGCGGTGCTGCTGGCGGTCGCCGACTGCATGAAGGAGGTGTCGGTCTACGCGCTGCTCGTGCTCGGCCTGCTGGAACTGGGCCGGGTGCTGCTGCGCGCCCGCGACACCGGGCTCCCGGCGGAGTGGGCGTGGCGGCCGGCGCTGCGGCGGCTGGCGATCGCGGTGCTCGGCAGCCTGGCGCTGGTCATCGCCGGGCTGTGGGTCATGGGCTTGATCGCCACGCCCTACGCCGCGCCGCCGTTCGGCCCGCCACCGGTCGGCAGGCGCCTGCTCATCACCGGTGGACCGTTCGACCACCTCTCGTACGTCATCGGCTTCGCCTCGTCGTTCACCAGTCCGGGTGGGCTGGCGCCCGCGGCGTCCTACCCGTGGCAGTGGTTGCTCGACCTCAAGCCGATCCGCTTCTCCAGCGTCTACCCGACGCCGCCGCCCGGCCCGCACGCGATCCACCCGGCGAGTTCGTTCCTCGCGATGGTCAGCCCGCCGATCATCGCGCTCGCGATCCCGGCGCTCGTGGTCTGCGTGGTGCGCGTGCTGCGCAGGCGTCCGGCGGCCGACGTCGGGATCCCACTGCTCGCGGTCGCCTGGTTCGCCGGCATGTGGGTGCCCTTCGAGCTGGAGAGCGCGCTGGCCAGCCGCATCACCTACCTCTACTACATGGTCGCCGTGCTGCCGGGGATCTACCTCGCGATCACCCACCTGGTGTCGCTGTTGTGGCGGCGGCGACACATGTGGCTGCGTGGCGTGGTCGCGGTGTGGGGACTGGCCGTGCTCGCCGCGGCGGTCGTGCTGTTCCCGTTCGTCGCGATCTTCTGACCACCCGGTCCCGTGCGGTGGGTGATACACCACAAGGTGACATTTCACCCACCGCGGGTGGGGATGTGCTCCGCTGTCCGGCATGCGCAGAACCATCACACTCGCCGTCGCCGCCCTCGCCGGCGTCCTCGGCCTGGCTCTCCCGGCCGCCGCACGGCCGGACGTGCCGGCCTGCCTGATCGCCAACGGTGGCCAGGTCGGCGAGTTCACCAAGTCGTGGACCTGTGTCGAACTGGTCGCCTCCGGGCATGGCGACACGGGTTCCGGTCGCTACAGCGCCCCACCGGGCGGCGGCCGGCACACCCTGACCGTGACCGTGGAGTACCAGAAGCCCGGCCACGGCTACCGCCACCAGGAGGCACTGTGGGTGCCGCTCGCCTCGGCGGTGGCCAGCGGCAGGGGCGGCCTGTCCGCGGACACACCGGTGGTCCGGGTGCCGAGGCAGGCGGTGCTGCGCGCCTGCGTGACCGTGAGCGGCGGCTACCGGACCGACGCCGCGCTGTGTAGCCGCTGATGGCGGTCCTCATCTGGAGGTGACATCCCGGCAGTCGGTACCGTGCGAACGCAGCCGACGACGACGGGAGCCGGGATGTTTCGCAAGGTACTGGTCGCCAACCGCGGGGAGATCGCGATTCGGGCCTTCCGGGCCGCCTACGAGCTCGGCGCCGGCACGGTGGCCGTGTTCCCGCACGAGGACCGCAACTCGACCCACCGCCTGAAGGCGGACGAGGCGTATGAGATCGGTACGCCCGGACACCCCGTCCGGGCGTACCTGTCCGTCGACGAGATCATCGGCGCCGCCCGGCGGGCCGGCGCGGACGCCGTCTATCCCGGTTACGGCTTCCTGTCCGAGAATCCGGCACTGGCGCGGGCCTGCCGGGCCGCCGGCATCACGTTCGTCGGGCCGAGCGTCGAGGTGCTGGAGCTGACCGGCAACAAGGCGCGGGCCGTGGCCGCGGCCAGGGACGCCGGGCTGCCGGTGCTGCGCTCGTCGGAGCCGTCCGCCGACGTCGACACGCTGGTCGCCGCGGCCGACGACATCGGCTATCCGGTGTTCGTCAAGGCCGTCGCGGGCGGCGGCGGCCGGGGGATGCGGCGGGTGACCGAGCCGGCGGCGCTGCGCGAGTCGCTGGAGGCGGCCATGCGCGAGGCCGAGTCGGCGTTCGGCGACGCCACCGTGTTCCTGGAGCAGGCGGTCGTCGAGCCCAAGCACATCGAGGTGCAGATCCTGGCCGACGGCACCGGGACCGTGCTGCACCTGTTCGAACGGGACTG
Organism: Pseudonocardiaceae bacterium; assembly: GCA_035273045.1. Taxonomy (GTDB): domain Bacteria; phylum Actinomycetota; class Actinomycetes; order Mycobacteriales; family Pseudonocardiaceae; genus DATEPR01. The sequence continues at coordinate 4,297 of DATEPR010000096.1, forward strand.
CTCGGTGCAGCGCCGGCACCAGAAGGTCATCGAGATCGCCCCCGCGCCCACGCTCGACCCGGCGCTGCGGGAACGAATCTGCGCCGACGCCGTCGCGTTCGCCTCCCACATCGGCTACGTCAACGCCGGCACCGTCGAGTTCCTGGTCGACCAGGCCGGCAACCACGTGTTCATCGAGATGAACCCGCGCATCCAGGTCGAGCACACGGTGACCGAGGAGGTCACCGACGTCGACCTCGTCCAGTCCCAACTGCGCATCGCGGCCGGCGAGACGCTGGCCGAGATCGGCCTGGCACAGGAGAACATCCGGCTGCGCGGCGCCGCACTCCAGTGCCGGATCATCACCGAGGACCCGGCCAACGGCTTCCGCCCGGACACCGGCCGGATCAGCGCCTACCGCTCCCCGGGCGGCGCGGGTGTCCGGCTCGACGGCGGCACCGTGTCGCCCGGCACGGAGATCAGCGCGCACTTCGACT
>DATEPR010000097.1:0-2883 GCA_035273045.1 Pseudonocardiaceae bacterium
TCGCGAATAACCACGCCAACAACAGGATCCCGGAGCAGGTGCCATCGCCGCCGGTGCAGCAGGCGCCACCGCAACAGCAGCAGGCCCAGCAGCAGCCGCCGGCGCCGGCCGACTGGCCGATCCAGCCGCTGGCCGGCGAGCCGCCGCTGACGCTGTTCCGCGGCAAGCGGTTGCTGGAGTTGCAGCCGGGCACCGAGGTGGACCGGTTCGGCACCCCGGACGGCAACCTCACCTATGTGGCGGGCACGCCGTTCGAGCAGCGGTCGCTGGTGCCGGAGTGGGTGCACCGGCCCTACCACGTGTACCGGGTGACCCGTCCGGTGCAGGCGCTGACCGGCGGTGCGATCCCGTGGTTCGACCAGCCCGGCGGCGGCACCGCCTACCTGCTGCCCAGGGCCATCGACGAGATGATCGGCGCTGGTGAACTGGTGGAGATCGAACCGGCGGACCGGCCGGTCAACTGACCACGAGGCCGTGCGCGGCGGCGAACCGGACGGCCGTGTCCAGGTCGATCCGGGCGCCGCGCAGGCTGGCCCGCACCAGGCCGTCGGCGTCGATCCGCGCACCGCGCAGGTCGGCGCCCTCCAGCCGGGTGCCGAGCAGGCGGGCGCCGGTCAGGTCGGCGTCCCGCAGGTCGACGTCACGCAGGTCGGACTCCATCAGGTTGGCGTCGCGCAGCCGCAGGCCGGAGAACACGGCCTCGCGCAGGTTCGCGCCGGTCAGGCTGACCAGCGTGAGATCGGTGTCCCGCATGGTGACCGGCCGCATCCGGCACTCCAGGAACGCGGAGCCGAGCAGGCTGCACCCCTCCAGCGTCCACCGGGTCAGCAGCGCGTGGTCGAACGTGCAGTTGTGGAACGCCGTCGCGGTGTGCCTGGCGTCCACCAGGTCGGTGTGCCGGAACACGCACCCGACGAACCGGCAGCCGTCGGTCCGGGCGGCGTGCAGATCGGTCTCGGTGAAGTCGCAGCGGTCGAACGTCACGCCGCGCCATTCCTGGCCGGGCAGTTCGGCGTCGGTGAACCGTTCGCCGGTGATCGTCTCGCCGGTCACGGCACCACGACGACCGGGCGGGTGGCGTGGGCCAGCAGGGATTTCGGGACGGTGCCGAGCAGTCCGCCGCGGTGCCGGGACCGGCCGACCACGATGCAGTCGGCGCGCCGCTGCCCGGCGATCGCCTCCAGCACCTGTGCCGGTTCACCCTGCCCGTACAGCATCTCCCAGGCGACGCCGCGCTCGTCCAGCAGCGGGCCGGCCTGCTCGCGCAGTTCCTGGACGTACTCGGCCGCGGCCTCGCTGGCGGCCGCGCCGCTCATCGCGGTCCAGTACGCCGGGCTGGACAGGACCTCGACGTAGACCACCAGCAGCACACCGCGTTCCCGCCGGACCAGCCCGGCGGCCCAGGCCGCGGCGTGGATGGACGGTGGGCTGCCGTCGTAGCCGAGCACCACGGCGCCGACGCCGTCCTTGCCGATCTCGAATGGAGTGTCCGCGGCCACGGAAGCGATCGTAGATGCCGAAATCCTGGGGCGGCGCGGGCGCGGCCGATGCCACGATGCCGACCATGAGCAGCGACGCCTACGACGACATGGCCACCGCCTACGCCGAGTCCAACGCCACCAACGCCTACAACGGCTACTACGAACGGCCGGCGTCGCTCGCCCTGCTCGGCGACGTCGCCGGGCAGCGGGTGCTGGACGCCGGCTGCGGACCCGGGCTGCACGCGGCGGAACTGGTCGGACGGGGCGCCACGGTCACCGGGCTGGACTCCAGCGCCGGGCTGCTGGCCGAGGCCCGCCAGGTACTCGGGCCGGACGCCGACCTGCGCGTCGCCGACCTTGCCGAGCCGCTTCCGTTGCCGGACAACACTTTCGACGCGGTGCTCGGGTCGCTGGTGATGCACTACATCGAGGACTGGGTGCCGACGTTGCGGGAGTTCCACCGGGTGCTGGTGCCCGGCGGGCGGTTCGTGATGTCGACCCACCACCCGGCGATGGACCACCCGCTGTCCGGTCGGGACAACTACTTCGAGACCTACGAGTGGTCCGAGGTGTGGCGCAGCGGTGGGCGGGACGTGACGATGCGGTTCTGGCACCGGCCGCTGCACGCCATGACGGACGCGCTGACCGAGGGTGGCTTCCAGCTCGACGTGCTCAGCGAGCCGCAGCCGGTGCCGGCCGCGAAGGAACTGTTCCCGGACGACTGGCGGGTGCTGACCACCGCACCCCGGTTCCTGTTCTTCGCGGCCCACGCGGTGGAGATCGCTACCGGGTCGCCACGGTCAGCCGAAGGCCGACCTCGATGAGCAGCCAGCCGACGCGCTCTCTGGGTTGCGGTCGAGGTCGGTGCCGGACCAGGTGCGGCGACGTGCGGACGGCGGCCGCCCGGCGCAGGTCATGGTAGTGCTCGCGGGCCAGGGCTCGACCTGCCGCGGCTGAACGGCCCGTCGACGGCGACGAAGCTGGCGGCGCAGGTCGGCGAGTCCCCCGGCCTGACCAGCTATCACCTGCGCGACCTGGCGTCCGCGGGGCTCGTCACCGATGCCGAGCCGGCGAAGCCGTCGAGCAGGGGCAGGCGATGGTGTCCGCGCAGTTACTGGTGTTCCCGCACCCGGACCAGGACCCGCCGGCGGGCTGATCCCCCGGCGTCAGCGGAAGTCGCGCGACCGGCTCATGGCCACCTTCATGTCCAGCGGCCGGAGCTGGTCGGCGACCAGGCTCAGCGCGCCGTCCACGTTCTCCAGCACGCCACGCACCAGCAGCGCCCGGCTGTTCCTGGCGATCCTGCGGTACCGGGTCCACAGCCCCGGCGAGCAGACCACGTTGACCATGCCGGTCTCGTCCTCCAGGTTCACGAACGTCACCCCGCCCGCCGTGGCCGGGC
>DATEPR010000098.1:0-6379 GCA_035273045.1 Pseudonocardiaceae bacterium
CGGCACGCCGGACTCCGGCCACTGTTCGAGCGCCGCGACGAGCGCGTCCTGCGCCAGCTCCTCGGCCAGGTCGACGTCGTGCACGATCCGCACCAGGCCGGCCACGATCTTGGCCGACTCCAGCTTCCAGACGGCGTCGACGGTGCGCGCGGCACCGCCCGGGTCGGGTGACCCGGTGCGGTGCCGGCTGCCGTTCACGGTCCGTAGACCTCCTGGGCGAAGGCCTCGCCGTCACCGACGATCGCGAAGAAGCGGCGGCCGAGCTCGATCGCCTCCTCCTTGGACCGCACCTCGACCAGCACGAAGCCGCCGGCGACCTCGTTGGCCTCGGTGAACGGCCCGTCCGTGACGGTGACCTCGCCGTCGCGGGCGCTCAGCTTGAACCCGGTCGTGTCGAGGCCGCCGGTGGCCAGCAGCACGCCCTTCGCGGTGAGTTCCTCGACGAACTTGGCCATCTCGGCGTAGACCTGCTGGTCGGGCTGCTGGTCGGAGGTCTTGGACATCATCAGGTAGCGCATCGTTCTCTCCGTTCTGGGATGTTCCTCGCCTCCACGTCGAACAACCTATGTGACAGGGAACGCGCCCGCGACGGGCAGGACGCAACCTCTTACCCGGGCCGCACGTCGTCCGGTATGAGGAGGTTCGAGCGATGGCCAGCTATCCACTGCGCAGCGGCCGGCACACGGCCGCCGGTGTCGTCCGGCTCGCGGGCACGGCACTGGCGCTCGTCCTGACCGCGCACATCCTGTTCGTCCTGTTCCACGCCAACCCGGACAACCCGGTGGTCGGCTGGGCGGCCCGCTGGTCGGACGTGCTCGGCCTGTGGTTCACCAACCTGTTCCACACCGGCAGCCCGGACTTCACGGTGATCCTCAACTACGGCTCGGCGGCCGTGTTCTGGCTGATCGTGACCGGTGTGCTGGCCAGCGTGCTACGCGGCGTCGGCTGAGCGGTACCGCAGGTACACGACGCCGCTGGCGAACCTGCGCTCGTCCACCAGGTGCAGGCGGACCCGCAGCCGGTCGGGCAGGAACCGGCGGCCGCCCCCGAGGACCAGCGGATACACGAACACCCGCACCTCGTCGACCAGTCCCGCGTGCAGGGCGTGCGCGGCCAGCGCCGGACCGCCGACACTCAGATCACGGTCGGCCGTGTCCTTCATCGTCCGGACGGCATCGGTGTCGAACACCGGCTCGATCCGGGTCCGGGCGCTGCCGGCCGTGCGCATGGTCGACGAGTACACGATCTTGTCCGCGGCGCGCCAGATCCGGGCGAAGTCGGCCTCGGCCGGTGACTGATCCGGTTGTGCGGCAAAGGTTTCCCAGTAGACCATGAACTCGTAGAGGCGCCTGCCGTACAGGTACGTCCCGACAGGACGCTCCAGGTCGTTGATGAACCCGTGTACTTCGCTGTCGGGCACGGCCCAGGCGATGTCGCCGTGCTCGTCGGCGACGTAGCCGTCCAGCGACGTCTGTGTGGCATAGATCAGCTTGGCCATCTGATCGCCTTCGTTCCCGGTCGCACAAGGGGACTGTAGGCTTCGCGGGCATGACCGTCTCTGCTGGTTCGGCCAAAGATCCGGTGCGAACGGCCACCACCGGCCTGGTGGACCTCCGGGGTCGTGGCCGGTGGACGGGAGGCAGCCACCTGTACGACGGCGGGCGGGTGGTGACCGGCTGGCACTTCCATGACGTGCACGAGATCGAATACGCCTGCCATGGGGTGGTGGAGGTCAGGACGGCGGCCGGGCACTACCTGTTGCCACCACACCAGGCGGCATGGATTCCGGCGGGCCTGCGTCACCAGACGACGTTGAACGCCGGCGCGCGGACGCTCGCGGTGCTCTTCGAGCCACGACTCGTGCCGGCGGCCGGCGACCGGGTGCGCGTCATCGCCGTTTCGGCGCTGCTTCGCGAGATGATGCTGTACTCGGCGCGCTGGCCGATCTCCCGCACCGAGTCAGGTGCGGCGGCCGACTCGTTCTTCCAGACCCTCGGCCACGTGGTCGCGGAAGCGCTGGACGACGAGCGACCACTGAACCTGCCGGTCTCGACCGATCCGCTGGTCACCGCGGCCATCGACCACACCTGCGCGCACCTCGACGACGTCACCGTCCGGGACGTGACACGAGCGGTCGGGGTCTCGGAACGGACCCTGCGCCGCCTGTTCCAGGCCCACGTCGGCATGTCATGGCGAACCTACCTGCTGCGTGCCCGGGTGCTGCGTGCGATGACCATGCTGGCGCAACCGGACCGCTCCGTCCTTGAGGTATCGATCGCCGTGGGTTTCGACGACGTCGGAGCGTTCGCCCGGTCATTCGCCCGCCACTGCGGGGAAACGCCGTCCGCCTACCGGCGGCGGATCCATGATCATCCTTAGTGGACATTGGTCAGTACCTGACGTCGCTGTCCAGCAGCGGCGGATACACGGCGGACGGCTCACCGTCGACGGTCGTGCCGGCGAACTGGAGCATCGCCCGGAGAGCGCCGTGCATCGGCGCCGGGTAGTCCAGGGTCGGCGCCGACACCTCGTCCAGCCGCCGGGTCCGCTCCGCGTCGAGGGTCACGGCCAGGCCGGCGAGGTTGCTCTCCAGGTGGTCCAGCCGCCGGGCGCCGATGATCGGCACCACCGTGCCCTCGCGGGCGCGCAGCCAGGCCAGTGCCACGGCCGCCGCGGTGGTGCCGAGTTCGCCGGCGACCGCGACGACTTCGTCGATCACGGTGTAGTCGGCCTCGGTGGGGCCGCCGACGTAGGCCGTGCGGGCGGAGTCGGTGACCCGTGTGCCCCGCCGGTACTTGCCGGACAGGAAGCCGTTGCGCAGCGGACTCCACGGCACCAGTGCCATGCTCTGGTCGCGGGCCAGCGGCGCGATCTCGCCCTCGACGGTCCTGGCCAGCAGCGAGTATTCGACCTGGAGCGCGATCAGCGGTGTCCAGCCGCGCAATGTGGCCATGGTCTGTGCCTGGGCGGTGACCCAGGCCGGGACGTTGGAGAAGCCCAGATAGCGGATCTTGCCGGCCCGGACCAGGTCGTCCAGGGTGCGCAGGGTTTCCTCGATCGGCGTGTTCCGGTCCCAATTGTGCAACCAGTACAGGTCGAGGTGGTCGGTGCGCAGGCGGCGCAGCGACTCGTCGAGCTGGGCGATGATCGACCCGCGGCCCGCACCGCCGCCGTTGGGGTCGCCGGGGAACATGTTGGTGAAGAACTTGGACGCCAGCACGACGTGCTCGCGCGTGCCGGGGTGCGCGGCGAAGTAGTCGCCGAGGATCTTCTCCGAGTGGCCGTTGGTGTAGAAGTTCGCCGTGTCGACGAAGTTTCCGCCGCGGTCCAGGTAGGTCGCCAGGATCTTCTCGGACTCCTCGACATCGCACCCGGCACCTCCGGGGTCCTCCCCGAAGGTCATCGCGCCGAGGGCGAACGGGCTGACCCGCAGCCCGGAACGGCCGAGGGTGACGTAGTGATCGAGCGGCATGAGTGCTCCGGTGTGTCGGTCGACAGTGCCCCACCATGGAAACCCGGAGCGGGCGTGCCGCGGTAGGCCGATCGGTGCCGGCTCTTGCCTGATCCTCTCGATCTCGCCCCGATCGGGTTGCCGACGGACGTGGCCGGGTGGTTCCCTGCGGTGTGCACACCACCGCCGACCTGCTCGACGAGATCCGGGACCGCATCGCCGCCCACGCCCGGCCCGACCTGCGGACACCGATCGACGGGCTGCTGCTGTCCAAGGTGGACACGACGCGGCCGGACCACTCGCTGACCGAGCCGCTGCTGGTCGTCATGGCCCAGGGTGGCAAGCGCCTGCTGCTCGGTGACCAGTTGTTCGAGTACCGGGCGGGCCAGTTCCTGATCGTCACCGCCGACCTGCCGGTCACCGGCGAGTTCGTCGACACCGGCCCACACACGCCGTCGCTGGCCGTGGGCCTGGCGCTGCGACCGGCCGCCGTCGCCCCGCTGCTGTTCGACGCGCCCGCCGGGCTGTGGTCCCGCGCGACGACCGGCGCGCCCGCGATCGCGACCGGCGAGGCCGGACCCGATCTGCTCGACCCGGTGGCGCGACTGCTGCGGCTGCTCGACCATCCCGACGACGCACCCGTGCTCGCCCCACTGGCCGAGCGGGAGATCCTGTGGCGGCTGCTCACCGGCCCGCACGGTGCCATGATCCGCCGGATCGGTGTCGCCGACAGCGACCTGGCCCAGGTCAGCCGGGCGATCCGGTGGATCCGCGACCACTACGCCGAACCGGTGCGGATCACCGACCTGGCCCGCCTGGCCGGCATGAGCACGTCCGCGTTCCACCGGCACTTCCGAGGCATCACGGGCATGAGCCCGCTACAGTTCCAGAAGCGCATCCGGCTCCAGGAAGCCCGCGCGCTGCTGCTCGCCCGGCCCGGCGACGTCGCCGGTGTCGGCCACATCGTCGGCTACGACAGCCCCACGCAGTTCAACCGCGAGTACCACCGCCTGTTCGGCGCCCCACCCGGCCAGGACAGCGCGCGACTGCGCGCCGACCTCAGCCAACCCGCTGTCCGGCACCTGCCCTGACGGTCCACTGTGTTCGCCGACGCTCACCAGATCTTCGCCAGCACCCGCATGACGTTGCCGCCCGTGACGGCGATGATGTCCTCGTCGCCGTAGCCGTGCCGCACCAGCCAGCCCACGATGTTGTGGAAGTTCTCCGTCGGGTTCTCCAGGCCGGCAACGTACTCCACCGGCTCGAAGTCCGGGCCGTCGTGTGCCTGGTGCACGCCCAGGTTGGCGGCGAACACCCGGTGCAGGCCGACGTGGTCGCCGTACAGGGTGTCCGGCCCGAACGCCACGTGCTCGATGCCCATGAGGTCGACGCAGTAGGTGAAATGGTCCATCACGGACTCGATGGAGTGCTTCGGGTGGGCGGCGGACAGCGACGTGTGCGGCGCGGCCTCCAGGCCGAGCACGCCACCGCTCTCGGCACAGGCGCGCAGCACCGAGTCCGGCTTCATCCTGGGCGTCGGCCACACCGAGCGGGCGCCCGCGTGGGTGATCAGCACCGGACGGTCGGAGTGCTCGAACGTGTCCAGGCTGGTCCGGTCGCCCGAGTGGGACACGTCGATCGCGATGCCCAGCGCGTTCATCCTGGACACCGCCCGCCGGCCGAACACGGTCAGGCCGCCGTCGCCGGACTCCTTCAGGCCCGAGCCAAGCGTGTTGGCCTCGGAGTAGGCGATGCCCATCTGCCGGATGCCCAGGCCGTAGAGAATGTCGATGCGGTCCACCTCGTTCTCGATCGGCGTGGCCGCCTCCAGCGACAGCACGATCGCGATCTGGCCGTTCCGCTTGGCCTCGCGGATGTCCTCCAGGCCGTGGGCGACCTGGGCGTAGTTCTGGTGCGCGATGTCGCAGCGGCGCATGCCGAGGTCGTAGATGACGTCGTCCCACTTCCAGCCGGACTTGCTGGTGACACAACCGGTGCCGTCCATCATGTTGTCGAACACGGCGGTCATGCCGGAGCGGGCCAGGCCGGCGTAGCCGGTGTGCTCGCGACCGGCCCGGACGTAGTCGCGCACCTGGTTCATGTCGGCCGGGAAGACCTGCGGGTGGTCGTGCAGGCTGATGATGATGTTCTCGTCGATCAGCCGCCTGGTGCGCTCGGCCTGCTGCTCGTCCAGGCCAAGGTCGTACGGCGGCACGCGGCCGAACTGCTCGGCGAGTTCGAACTCCTCGTAGTCCTCACCCGCCCGCAGGTACGAGAACGACCGGTAGCCGTCGTAGTCGGCTTTGCTCATGCCGGGCCGCCTTCCTGATCGACGTGTACGGTGTGTGCGTGGCCGGGCAACATTGTCGCGGTACGACAGCACTGCGCGTCAACGCGGAACGGCTGCGCGCCGACCTGGCCGATCTGGCCACCATCGGCGCCCACCCGGACGGCGGCATCAACCGCACGGCGTTCTCCGCGGCGGACGCGCGGGCCCGGCAGTGGTACCACGACCGTTGCGCCGCCGCCGGTCTGGACCTGCGGTGCGACGGCCTGGGCAACATGGTCGCGCGGGTGCCGCACGGGTCGGACCTGCCGCCGGTGTGGACCGGCTCGCACATCGACACCGTGCCCTTCGGGGGCGCGTTCGACGGTGCGTTGGGGACCGTGGCGGCGTTGGAGTGCGCGCGGCGGATCGCCGAGTCCGGCGTGCGGACGCAACGGCCGGTGTGCGCTGTGGTGTTCTCCGACGAGGAGGGCAACTACGGCCACCTGCTGGGCTCGCGTGGCCTGTCGCACGGCTACACCGCCGCCCAGTTGGCCGCGCTGACCGGCCGGGACGGTGACCGGCTGACCGACGCGCTGGCCGGCTGGACGTGGGCCGACGGCGAGCCGACCGCCACCCGGCTCGCCCCGGGCAGCGTGCAC
>DATEPR010000099.1:0-6548 GCA_035273045.1 Pseudonocardiaceae bacterium
CTGTGCGCCGCGGTGGTCGCCGCGCTGGGCGACGAACCGATGGACCCGGCCGCGATCCGGGCCGCCACCGGTGGCGCCGTCCGCGAACTCGGCGACGCCGGCCGCAAACGCGGCCTGTCCACCACCCTCCCGCTGGCGCTCGGCGTGCTCCAGGCCAGGGGCGAGATCCGCAGGGTGCCGGTGAACGGCCGGCTGGACCAGCAGCGCTACGGCTACGTCCGCTGGTCGGACGGACCGTCCCCGCTGGACCGTGACACCGCCGACGTGGAACTGGCCCGCCGCTACTTCCGCTGGGCCGGACCGGCGTCGCTGAAGCATTTCCGGTGGTTCTCCGGCTTCACCGCGACCCGGGCGAAGGCCGCGGCCGGCCGGCTCGACCTGGTCGACGTACCAGGCACCGACCTGCTGCTGGACCGCGCGGACAGCGACGAGTTCGCCGCGTTCACACCGCCGACCGAGCCGTACTACACGCTGGTCGCCGGCATCGACGGCATCCACCTGCTGCACCGCGACCTTGCCCGCCTGCTCGACCCGGCGGACGCGGCCCGCCCGACGCCGGCCGGCAAGCCGGGCCGCACCCTCGGCGACGAGGCCGACCCACCCACCCCGGTCATCGTGGACCGCGGCCGGATCGTCGGCCTGTGGGAGTACGACCCGGACGCCGGCGAGATCGCGCACCAGCTGTTCGTCAAGCAGGACAAGGCACTGCGCTCCGCGATCGAGTCCACTGAGGACTACGTCCGGGACCAGCTCGGCGACGTCCGGTCGTTCAGCCTCGACTCACCGGCCAGCCGCGCACCCCGGATCGCCGCCCTGCGCGGCTGAACCGCGATCGGTCTCACCGCAAGTCGGTGCGGTAGAACACTTTCGTCGGGTGCACGGCAGCGCCCAGGTCGGCGTAGAACCGCTGGGCGGACGTGTTGCTCCGCTCGGTCGTCCACTCGACCCGGCTGCACCCGCGCTCGGCCGCCACGTCGAACAGCGCCGCCATCAGCCGGCGGCCGACACCGGAGTGCCGGTGCGCCGCCGCGACGTACAGCTCCTTCAGGAACAGCGACCGGGTGGTGCCGATCGAAGGCCACAGGTACGTGTAGGACGCCATCCCGGCCAGGTCGGCGCCGGCCCAGGCGAGCAGCACGGTCGCCACGGGCGGATCACCGAACAGCGCGTCCGCAGTCTCGTCCGCCTTCGGCGGGACGTCCGTGCCGTAGAACTCGGCCAGCTCCGCCAGCAGCCCGACGATGGCGTCGACGTCCACCGGCCGGGCCGGCTCGATCCGGATGGTCACCGTTTCACTGTGGCACACGACGGCTCCGGCCCCGCCCGCGAGCGAACTCGCGAACGGGGCCGGAGCTTTACCGCGCCCGAGGGGAGATCAGGACAACGGCGGGAAAGCGTTGGCAACGAGCATCTGGAACTCGGCCGGGAAGAACTGACCCGCGGGCACGTCGAAGCCCGGGATCGAACCCGTCGAGTAGGTGCCACCGTTGCCGTCGGTGTTGGTGCCGTTCGGGTCGCAGTGCGGGTCACCGTGCGAGTGCGTCGCGGACGGGAAGTCACCGTCCGACTCACCCGGCGGCTTGATCCACACGAACGCCTCGATCGGGCTGCCCGTGCCGAACGGCTCGTCCGTCGGCCGGGCACCGATGCCGGCGCCGTTCTGGTTGCACCAGTCACCACGGAACGGCCGCTTGTCGATCGCGTTCGCGGCGACGTAGGCGTCCGGGGTGGTCGGGGTGCTGTTCAGCGCGGTCGGCCGGTTCGGGCCGCCCCAGCCGTTCCTGGACGTGTCGATCAGGAACCGCTTGCTGGCCGGGAAGCCCGCACCCACCAGGGTGTTGTACATCGCCGTGTCGTAGGACAGCTCGTCGAACGTCGGGTTGAACTGGTAGAACTTCGCCGAGTCGAGCTGCTGGCCGCCGACGTTCAGGTTCGGGTTGGTCAGGAACGGCTCCTGCGTCGGCGTGTAGTTCGCCGTGTCGCTGATGAACCCGTCGATGCTGGCGTAACCGGCCGTAGTGGCCTGGACCACCGAGTTGTAGACGGCGGGAGTGCCCGTCATGTTGTTCGGCCAGCCCAGCCACGCGGAGTGCGCGATGTCCAGGTAGTTGTACACGTTCGGAATCGCGTGCAACTTGTTCAGCGCGTACGTGATGCCCTGCTTGTAGAACGGGGTCGACGCGGCACAGTTCGGCATGCTCTGGTTGGTGACCACGTTCGGCAGCGAGTCCGGCTCGATGATGGCCACGATCCGGAGGTTGCTGTTGGCGTACTTCGGCTGGCTCAGGATCGCCGCGATCGGGTCGATGTAGCTAGTCTCGTACGTCGTCAGGCCAGCGGCCGTCGCCGGAATCTCGCCGTTGGACGCCAGAGCCGCACAGTCACGGCCAGGCAGGTCGTAGACCACGATCTCCACGGTCTCTGGGGCGGTCGTCTTGAGCAGCGCGTTGTCCAGCTGCGCCGCCAGGCCGGTCCGCCCGGTGGTGCCACCGCCGGCGATCGCGGCCATCGTGTCCAGCCAGATGGCCGTCGGGAAGTTCGCGACGGCGTGCTGGGCCGGGGTGGTGGCGTTCGCGTTGACCTCGGCCACGAAGTCCGGGTTCAGGTACGGCACGGCGCCGGTGAACGGGTCCGCGACGTGGGTGCCCGGAGGCGGCGGCGGTGCGGTCGACGTCGTCGGAGGCGGCGCCGTCGGCGACGTGGGTGGCGGAGCGACCGTCGTGGTCGGCGGCGGCGGTGGAGCCGTCGTCGTGGTCGGCGGCGGTGGCGGCGGCGTGGTGCCGCCGGTGCTGCACTGCACGCCGTTGAAGCTGAACGCGGTGGGTGCCGGGTTGGTGCCCGTGTAGCCGAAGTTCGCACCCATGTCCACGGTCGCGCCGGTGGCCAGCGCACCGTTCCACGTCTCATTCGTCACGGTGACGTTGGATCCCGCCTGCGACCACTCACCGGACCAGCCGGACTGCAGGGTCTGGCCCGCCGAGTAGCTGTACTTCAGCGTCCAGTTCGTGATCGGATCGCCCGTGTTCGTCACCTGGATGTCGGCGGTGAAACCGACATTCCATTGGGTGACGATGGAATAGGTGACCGAGCATCCGCTCGCGGCAGCACTCGCCTGCGTGCCGGCGAACGCAATCACCCCCGCCCCCACCACCAGGGCTCCGGCAACGGCCACGCCCCGGCGTACGCCGGACCGTCCGTTGCCACGTAAGAAGTTCAATTTCATGCGGTTCTCCTCACGACAGCGATGTCCTTTCAACAGGCCAAGTGACGCTGCCGCACGCGGGGCGACTCATGACCGGTCAAGAAACTAGGGACCAGCGCGCTTGCCCGACAAGACTCGGCCGCGGCCCACCCCGCAGGCCAGCCGAAACCCCCAGAAAACGCTGAAAATTTCAGTACGCAGCCGCAGGTCAGGCGCTGCCCCGGCCCGGCCCGCGGGTAGCTCGCCCGGCAGGCGACCGCCGGCATCCGATGACCGGCTACGTCCGGAATTCGCTATTATTCAGTGGTGCCAACGATTTCTCGTCCGCCGTTCCTCGGGCTCGCCACTCGATAGGGTGACATTTCGCGGATAGGCGCGGAACGCGGAACTAAATCGCCGGCAGATTCGTTGCGTGTTTAAGCGGAGCGCGCGCAGGACACGACCGCCCAGCACGCGCGCCCCCATCGCCGCCGCCCGCCAAGGAGACAAGGAGTAGCAGCCCACCGAACTCCCGACCGCCAGCCCTCAACCTGCACTCGCGATGCGCCAGCCCGCGCTTTCCCTCGGGACATGGTCCTGGCTCCCCGGGCGGTTCCGGCCTGAAATGGTCACGACGCGACTGCGGTCACAGCGCCCCGGCGTGGTCCCGCCTCGTAGTCCCGGGCCGCCGGATTTGATCCTCGGCCCTGATGAAGTCCCCCGTCCCTGGTCTGGTCGCGCCGCGACGATCGCAGCAGTCGCCTGGCCCCAAGCGGCCAGCCCAGCGACCGGCCTCCAGGCCCAGCGGTACCCAGACCCGGACGTGGACATCCAGACCCGGGCGTGGTCAGGTGTTCTGTGGGAAGCCGAGGTTCACCCCGCCATGGGACGGATCGAGCCACCGGCTGGTCACGACCTTGCCGCGGGTGAAGAAATGGACGCCCTCCGGGCCGTAGGCGTGCGAGTCGCCGAACAGCGAGTCCTTCCAGCCGCCGAACGAGTAGTACGACATCGGAACCGGGATCGGCACATTCACCCCGACCATGCCCACCTCGACCTCGTGCTGGAACCGCCGCGCCGCGCCGCCGTCGTTGGTGAAGATGGCGGTGCCGTTGCCGTAGGGGTTGGCGTTGACCAGGTCGAGGGCGTCGTCGTAGGTGGGCACCCGGACGAGCGACAGGACTGGCCCGAAGATTTCGTCGGTGTAGACGGACATGTCGGGCGTCACGTTGTCGAACAGCGTTGGGCCAAGCCAGAATCCGCCGGCGTCGCCGTCGACCGGGTGGTTACGGCCGTCGACCGCGAGCGTGGCGCCCTCGGCGGTTCCCGCATCCAAATAGGACACTACTTTGTCGCGGTGTGCCGCCGTGACCAGTGGTCCCATTTCGCAGCCGGTGCGGCGGCCGTCGCCGACGTGCAGGCCGGCCATGCGGTCGCGGATGGCGGCCACCAGGGGATCGGCCGCGGCGCCCACCGCGACCACCACCGACACCGCCATGCACCGCTCCCCCGCCGATCCGAAACCGGCGGACACCGCCGCGTCCGCGGCGAGGTCCACGTCGGCGTCCGGTAGCACGACCATGTGGTTCTTCGCCCCGCCGAGTGCCTGCACGCGTTTGCCGGTGCCGGTGGCGCGGGTGTAGACGTAGCGCGCGATCGGGGTCGAGCCGACGAACGAGATCGCCTTCACCTTGGGGTGGTCCAGGAGGGCGTCGACCGCGACCTTGTCGCCGTGGACAACGTTGAACACGCCCGCCGGCAGGCCGGCCTCGGCCCACAGGTCGGCGAGGAAGTTCGCCGCCGCCGGGTCCTTCTCGGACGGCTTCAGCACCACGGCGTTGCCGCACGCGATGGCGTTCGGCGCGAACCACAGCGGGACCATCGCCGGGAAGTTGAACGGCGAGATCACCCCGACCACGCCCAGCGGCTGCCGGATCGAGTACACGTCCACTCTCGTCGACGCGTTCTCGCTGAACCCGCCCTTCAGCAACTCCGGGATCCCACACGCGTACTCGACCGACTCCAGCCCTCGCTGCACCTCACCCGCCGCGTCGGACAGCACCTTGCCGTGCTGGCTGGTGATGATCGCCGCCAACTCGGACTTCCGCTGGTTGAGCAGTTCACGGAAGGCGAACAGGACATTCGCCCGGGTGGTGAGGGAAGCCGATCGCCACGACTGCCACGCCGTTGCCGCTGCCGCCACGGCCTGGTCGATCTCGGTGGGCGCCGCGAAGTCGACCTGCGCGGTGACCTGGCCGGTGGCTGGGTCGTAGACCTTGCCGGTTCGCTCCGCTTGGCCGTCCCACGTCTTGCCGTCGATCCAGTGGGTGATTCGGTCGGTCATCGCCGTCCTCCCGGGCGGTCGTGTGGGCATTGTGCTGATCGTGTCGGCCATTCGGTGGTCGACTCGGCTGGTCGTTGGCAGCCGGACCCGAGTTGGCCGGTGAGTGGCCGACTCGATTGGGACGGCCATTGAGCGGCTGCCTTGCCGATTCAGGGCGTGTCGACCGCCGGATGGCCAGCTCACGTTCAGATGGCCGTCGGATGGCCAACTCAGCTGGGATGACCATTGACCGGCCAACTCGCACAGCCTGGTCGCTCGGCGGCCAACGCCAGCAAGACAACCATCCGCCGGCCGACTCGGGGCGGCTTGACCACCAAACGGTCAACTCAGGTCGAGACGACCAATGGATGGCCAACCTAGCTGAGACGACCACTGAGCGGCCAACCCGCGCGGCCCGGGCAGCTCAGCCGAGACGACCATCCGCCGGCCAACTCGCGCGGCCCGGGCGCCCCGGCCAGCTCAGCCGAGATGACCGTTCGGCGGCCGACTCGCGGCGAGTTGACCGTCGAGTGGTCAGCTCGGGTTGAGTTGGCCGGTGGGTGGCCGGCTCGGCCGTTCGGGTTGGTTGAGGCGGCCGCTGGTGTGGCCGTCTCGGGGTGAGTGCCCGGTCGGTGCGGCGGCCGGTTGGTGGTTGGCTTGTCGATCCGGCTTAGGTCAGTTGGTTGTTGGTTACTTCCATCACCTCCGTGAGGATGCCCAGGGCCTCCTCTGCTTCGTCCTCCGTCAACGTCATGGGCGGGGCCAACCTCAGCACGTTGCCGTGCAGGCCACCCTTGCCCACCAGCAGCCCCCGCTCCTTCGTCGCCTCCAGCGCGATCGTGGCCGCCTTCGGGCTCGGGTCGCGACTGCCGGGCACGACCAGCTCCACCCCGATCATCAGGCCCTTCCCGCGCACGTCGCCCACCACGCCATTACCCTCCGCCGCGTCGCGCAGGCCACCGATCAGCCGGTCGCCGAGCTTGGCGGCGTTGTCCTGGAGGTCGTGGTCGAGCACGTACTTGAGCACGGCCGAGGCCCCGGCCA
>DATEPR010000100.1:0-8053 GCA_035273045.1 Pseudonocardiaceae bacterium
CGGATACACGGGGTCACTGTAGTGATCGCTGTCGAGCCAGCCAGTGGGTCACGATGGCGTCCAGGACGTCCAGGGGTACGGCGGCGTGGCCGAGGATCGTGCCGTGGAACGCGCGGATGTCGAAGGCCGCGCCCAGCCGCCCTTCGGCCAGGGCGCGCAGCCGGCGGATCTCCCTGCGGCCGATGGCGTAGGCGAGTGCCTGGCCGGGAAAGGAGATGTAGCGGTCGATCTCGTTGCGCACGTTGGCCCACGTGGTGGCCGTGTTGTCCCACATGAACTGCCTGGCCTGCTGGCGTGACCAGCCGAGGTGGTGCATGCCGGTGTCGACGACCAGGCGGCAGGCGCGCAGGGCGTCGAACGACAACATGCCCAGCCGGGTCGTGTCGGACGTGTACAGGCCCATCTCGTCGGCCAGTCGCTCGCTGTACAGGCCCCAGCCTTCGACGTATCCGGACACCTCGGCGTCCAGGAACCGCCGGTATCTGGGCAGCTCTGTCAGTGTCTGCGCGGACGCGATCTGCAGGTGGTGGCCGGGCGTGCTCTCGTGGAACGCCAGCGCCTCGTATTCGTAGACGTAGCGCTCCCCCGGTCTCGTGGTGAGCACACAGTGCGCGCCCGGTCGGGCATCCGCTGGCGGTCGGTAGTGCGCGAGTGCGGCGTTGCCGGCCTCGACGGGGTCGATCTCCTCGATCACGCAGTCGGCGATCCGGTACGGCGGGAACCAGTCGTCGCGGGCGGCCTCGGCCCGGCGCAACGCATCCGTCACGACCGTGACGATCTGGGCACTGTCCTGGAAGCGCAGCGCGGGATCCTCGCGCAGCCGCGTATGGATCTCCGGCACGTCCTCGGTGCCCAGTACCTTGCCGCCCAACTCGGCCCATTCGGCGCGCAGGTCGGCGAGCAGGTCGAGGCCGATCTGGTGGATCTCGTCGGGGGTCAGGTCGGTGGTGGTGTGGCGGCGCACCGCGGCGCGGTAGCCGTCCACACCGCCGTCGACGAACCGGATGCCGACCCGGTCGTCGTCCCGGGCGGACGGTAGGACGTCCCGCTCGATGCCGGCACGCAGCCGCCGCAGCGCGGGCCGGACCGCGTCGGTGACCAGTTCGTCGATCCGGGTCCGGCTCGTGCCGGCGGGCAGCGTCACGTTCCGGAACACGGCCAGGCCGGTGGCCAGGTGGCCGTCCAACTGGTCCAGCGCCTGCCCGACGCCGGCACGAGTGGACGGCCGGCCGTCGGCCACCGCCGAGCGGTAGCGCACCAGCAGGGCGTCCAGAAAGGCCGGCAGCGCGGCCAGTCGCCGCTCGTATCGGGCCACGTCGTCGGCGTCGCGCAGCGGGGCCGTGGGTACCGCCATGAACATCATCGACTGCGGCGCCGCGTATCCCTCCGCGGAGATCGACGCCTCCCACAGGCCGTGCTCCAGATCGGACCGGGCGGCCCAGGCCAGCCGGCCGAGCACGGCATGGTTGATCCGGTCAGTCTCGGCCAGGCCGTCGGTGGGGATGGCGGCCAGTCGCCGTTCCAGGTCGGCGAACCGGGCCGCCGTGGCGGCCGAGCCGGCGCGGCTCGGGTCGGGCACCAGGTCGTCGAAGTCGGACACGCCCAGCAGGGTGGCGCTGAACGGGTCGGCGCTGTGCTTGAGCTGGAAGAACTCCTCGGACAGCGCCGCCAGGCCGGTCATAGTCCCGCCGCCAGCCTGCGCCACAACGACTCCCACGCGCGCATGCCCTCGCGCAGCCGTGCGGTGCGCAGGAACTCGTTGAGCGCGTGCAGGTTCTCGTCCGACGTGGAGAAGGAGAAGAACAGCGTTTTGGCGCCCAGCACGTCCTCGAACAGCGCGGTCGCCGGCAGCGTCCCGGCGATCACCGCGAGCAGCACACCCTGGCCGGGGTACACGTCGGCGAGCGCGCCGGAGGCCGCCTTGATCGCCGGATGGTCGGCCGCGATGGTGTACGCCGGCACGGCACCCTCGTCCGGCCGCACCGCGACCCGCACACCGGCGGGCCGGTGCGCCTCGACGTGTTTGGTGATCGCCGCCAGCACGCGGTCCGGTTGCTGGCCGGGCACCAGCCGGCAGGACACGTGGCCGACGGCGACGTGCGGGATCACGGTGTACTTGCCGCCGGCCCGGATGCCGTTGACCTCCAGGGTGGGCCGCTCCCACAGGCGTTCCAGCGTCGAGTAGCCGGCCTCGCCGTGGGTCTCGGTGAGGCCGAGCGTGGACCGGTAGGCGTCCTCGTCGAACGGGACCGCCGCGATGTCGGCCCGCCGCTGCCCGCTCAGTTCCGGGATGCCGTCGTAGAACCCGGGCACGGCGACCCGGCCGTCCGGCCCGTGCAGGCCGGCCAGGATCTCGGCCAGCGCGTGTGCCGGGTTGGCGACCGTGCCGCCGTAGCGGCCGGAGTGCAGGTCGGCGTTGGCGCCGGTGACCTCGACGTCGAACGTCAGCAGGCCCTTGGACGCGATGGACAGCGACGGCTCACCGGGCCGCCACATCGCGCCGTCCGCCGAGATCACCAGGTCGGCCGCCAACTCCCCGGCATGCGAACGCAGGTACTCCGGCAGGTGCGGGCTGCCGATCTCCTCCTCGCCCTCGAACAGGAACCGCACGTTCAGCGGCAACCCGCCCTCCTGCGCCGCGAACGCCTGCGCCACCTTCAGGACGATGTACACCGGCCCCTTGTCGTCGCTGACCCCGCGACCGCGCAGCACCTCGCCATCCACGGTCAACTCGAACGGCTGCGTCAGCCACTCGCCGGGATCACCGGTCGGCTGCACGTCGTAGTGCCCGTACACCAGCACCGTGGGCGCACCGGGCGCGCCCAGCCAGTCGGCCCGCACCACCGGATGGCCCGCCGTGTCCACCACCCGGCCGTCGGCGAACGACAGCCGTTCGGCCAGCCAGCGGGCCGCGGTGCGCATGGTGTCGTCCGTGGCGTCCCTGCTGATCGTGGGCACGGCCACGAACTCGGCCAGTTCGGCGACGTACGCCGCGTCGTCGGCATCAAAAGAGAGCATGTCCACCGTCAATCGAGAGTGTCTGGCCAGTGATCCAGGACGACTGCTCGGCCACGAAGAACCGCACACCGTGTGCGATGTCCTCCGGGGTGCCGAGCCTGCGGGTCGCGATGCCCTCGACGAGCGCGGCCTGGCCCTGCTCGCCGTAGCTCTCCCACTGCTTGACCGTGGTGGGATTGGACAGCACGAAACCGGGCGCGATGGTGTTGACCGTGATGCCGAACGGACCGAGTTCGTGTGCCATCTGCCGGGTGAAGCCGATCTGGCCCGCCTTCGCGCTGGCGTACGCCTGGATGCCGGTGAGGCTGACGCTGCGCCCGGCACCGGACGAGATGTTCACGATCCGGCCCCAGCGCCGCTGTTTCATGCCGGGCGCGACGGCCCTGGTGCACAGGAACGTGCTCGTCAGGTTGGCGGCCACCACGGCGTGCCAGTCGTCGTCGGCGACCTCCTCGATGGGGTGGTGCACCTGGCCGACGACACCGCCGGCGTTGTTCACCAGGATGTCCACCGGCCCGATCCCGGCGAAGAAGTCGGCGACCGCGGCCGCGTCGGTGACGTCGACGGTGTCCTTGTCGACGCCGTGCACCGTGGCGCCGTCGGCGGCGAGAGCCGCCGCGATGGCGGTACCGATGCCGTGCGCCGTGCCGGTGACGACCGCGACCCGGGTCACCGGTCCAGCCAGCCGTCGGTCAGCAGTTCCCGGACTTCGGCCACCCCGGCCTGCCACACGGTCATCATGTCCTCGTCCGATCGCGCATAGGCGCCCCCAAGAACGCCGTCCGGTGCCAGTTCCTTGACCTCGTCCGCCGTCGAGTTCAGGACAAGTGCGCGGTCCAGCACGGGCGCGCTGCCGGTCGGGATCTCGGCACCGGGCACCCGCGTCCACGGGAAGTTCTCCAGCCACGAGCCGTGGTACTGGTCGTCGTCGAACGTGCTCGCGGCGGCGGCCGTCTTCGGCGCGTTGTACCAGCTGTGGAACAGCACCTGGACGCGCTCGGCGCGCGGCTGGCTGATCCACTCCCGGATCAGGCCGGCCACCGGGGCGTTGCCGCCGTGCCCGTTGACCACGGCGATCCGCCGGAATCCCTGGGCCGCCAGGCCGTCCAGCAGGTCCCGGATGACCTCGACATAGGTGCTGATGCGCAGGCTCATGCTGCCGGGGAACCGGGCGAAGTAGGGTGCCATGCCGAACGGCAGCACCGGCAGCACCGGTATGCCCAGCGGTTCCGCCGCCTCCACCGACACCCGCTCGGCGAGCAGCGCGTCGGTGCCCAGGGACAGGTAGCCGTGCTGCTCGGTCGACCCGACCGGCAGCACGATCCGGTCGTCGTGCCCCAGGTATTCGGCGATCCGCATCCAGTTGCTGTCGAAGACCCGCATCCGCTCCCCTACTCGACCAGCCCGCGGCACAGCAGCACCACGGTGATGAACGTCTGGTATGTCCACAGTGGATCGTCACCGACGATGCTGGCGGACAGGTCGCCGGTGCGCTTGACGCCCTCGATCCGGTCGGCCAGTTCGCAGTAGTCGCTGCTGCGGAACGAGACGTCCAGAGTCACCGGCGGGCGGATCATCGGCGGCGCCGCCGTGGCGACCGTCTCGATCGCGGCCTTCGCCTCGGCGCGGATCAGGTCACGGGCGGCAGCCGGATGGAGCGATTCGGCGGCGAACCGGGTGACCGACTTCTTCACCACGGCGGCGTGGATGTCCGGGCAGAACCGCCGCGTCTCGACGGCGGTTGTCTCGTCGCCGGTGACCAGCACGATCGGCACCCGGTACGCGGCGGCGACCAGGGCGTTGATGCCGGCCTCACCGGCCACCTGGCCGTTGACGGTCACCTCGGCGAACGCCGACGGGAAGTACGTGTGCGACAGGGTGGCACCCCGGCTGCCCATGGAACCGTGGTAGGACACCAAGAACACGGCGTCGAAGCTGGAATCCAGGCCCTGCATCATGTACATCGGCTTGTACCGGCCGGACAGGTAGGCGGCCCGGCCGGCCAGTGCGTCCGGTTTCAGGTTGGCCATCTTCGAGTGCGAGTCGTTCACCAGGAACTCGGTGGCGCCCGCCGCCGCCGCGCCCTCGATCGCCGCGTTCACCTCGCCGGTGAGCAGTTCGGTGTAGTAGTCGTACTGGCTGCCGCCGGTGACGCACTGGTCCCAGTCGACGACGCCCGCGGTGCCCTCCATGTCGGACGAGATGAAGACCTTCACAGCACGCTCCTGGGGTGGAACTCGGGTTCGGTCGACGTCTCGGTCATCACGGCGTAGACGGAACCGGTCTGGCCGGCCGCGGCGCCGTGCCGGCCGTCCGGGGTGAGCGCCAGGCAGCGCAGTTCGGCCCGGTACTCGTCGGGCAGCGTGGCGGCGTCGGCCAGCATCGCCCGGCACGCCTCGGACGGATCGGCGCCCTTGGCCAGTTCGGCGACGATGCCTCTGGCGCCGGTGCAGCGCATGCTCAGTTCGCCGCGGCCGGTGCACGCGGCGCCGCCGTAGCGCAGGTCGGCGTAGTTGCCGGCGCCGGGGATCGCCGAGTCGCCGACCCGGCCCGGGTACTTCCACGGGTAGCCACTGGTGGACACGCCGACCACGAGTTCACCGGAGCGGTCCAGCGCCAGGATGTTGATCGTGCCCCACGGCCCGTCGTGCGGTGCCATGCGGCGCACCAGGTCCAGCGCGGCCCGCCGGTACCGCTGGTCGCCGTCCAGCGCCTCGGTGTCCTCGCCCTCGACCGACTCGGCGGACTCCGCGAGGGCCGACCCGAACAGCTTCTTCGACTCGTCGGTGAGCAGTTCCGCGCGGGCGAAGCCGTTCTCCTCGGCGAACAGTTCGGCGCCCGGCCCGACCAGCAGGCTGTGCTGGGGCAGTTTCTCCAGCACGGCACGGGCGATGGAGATCGGGTTGGGAAAGCCGCGCACCGCGCCCACGGCGCCGAACGCGCGGGACGAGCCGACCATCAGCGAGGCGTCCAGCTCCACCACGCCCTGCGCGTTGGGCAGGCCACCCGTGCCGACGTAGTGGTCGTCCACGTTGTCCTCGCAGCGGCGCAGGCCCGCCTCGACGGCGTCCAGTGCCGAACCACCGGCGGCGAGGATCGCCATCGCCGCCGGTAACCCGATCTCGCTGCGTTCACTGCCGATGACCACGGCTGCTGTCATGCCATCTCCTCGCTCACGGTGTGGACACGCTGGCCTGCCAGGGAACGTGCACGCACGCGGCGGCCCGCAGCGGGTCCGCCGGGTCGGGAAGCAAACCGGGTTCGGCGGCGCACCCCTCGACCGCCGCCGGACACCGGTCCAGGAACCGGCACGGGTTGGCGCCCGCCGGCACGTCGATCGCGACGCCGTCGGTTTCCGCCGACGGCGCGGCCGGCACGCCCAGGCGGGGCACCGACTTGAGCAACAGCTGGGTGTACGGGTGGACCGGGGCGTCGAACACGGCGTCGGTGACACCGGTCTCCACGATCCGGCCCAGGTACATCACCGCGGTCCGGTCGCTGACCTGCCGCACCACGGCCATGTTGTGCGACACGAAGATCACCGACAGGTCCAGCGTCCGCTTGAGTTCGGTGAGCAGGTTGATGATCGTGGCCTGCACCGAAACGTCCAGTGCGGACACCGGTTCGTCGGCGATCAGCACGGTCGGCTCGACCGCCAGTGCCCGCGCGATGCCGATGCGCTGCCGCTGCCCGCCGGAGAACTGCCTCGGCCGCTGGGCCAGCGCGCTGTCCGGCAGGCCCACCAGGCTCATCAGTTCCCGGCACCGGTCGGCGACCTTGTTCCTGGGCACCAGTTTGTGGTAGCGGAGCAGTTCGCCGAGCGTCTGGCCGACGGTCATCCTCGGGTTCAGCGAGCTGTACGGGTCCTGGAACACCATCTGGATGGCCCGGTGCTGGGCGCCCCGGCGGCGCGCCGGGAGCACCGTGCCGGCGTACCGGACGGTGCCGGCGTCCGGGCGGTGCAGCCCGACGATCGTCCTGGCCAGCGTCGACTTGCCGCAGCCGGACTCGCCGACCAGGCCCAGCGTCTCGCCCTTGCGCAGCACCAGGTTCACGCCGTCCACCGCCCGGTTGACCACCGGCTTCTTGCCGAACAGCCGGTCGGTGACCGACACGCTGGACGTGAAGTGCTTGTGCAGGCCCTCTATCGCCAGAATCTCTTCCACTACCGCAGCCCCGCCCCTTCCACGGTCACCTCGTCCGCCCAGCGGTCCGCGGTGTCCGCACGCACGCAGGCCGTCGCCCGCCCGCCGGTCGCCACCAGCTCCGGCTCCGCGACCCGGCACTCGTCGGCCGCGAACGGGCAGCGCGGCGCGAACGAGCACCCCACCACCGGCAGCCGCAGGTCCGGTTGCTGGCCGGGAATGGACAGCAGCCGGGCCACCCGACGGTCCGGGTCGGGCACCGACCGCAGCAGCGCGAACGTGTACGGGTGGCGGGGCGCGTTGGTCAGCTCCCCCAGCGAGCCGGACTCCACGATCCGGCCGGCGTACATCACGTACAGCCGGGAACAGGTCTGCCCGACGACGGCCAGGTCGTGGCTGACCAGCAGCAGCCCGACGTGCTCGTCCTCGCGCAGCCGGCGCAGCACCTCCAGCACCCTGGCCTGGATGGTCACGTCCAGCGCCGTGGTCGGCTCGTCGGCGAGGATCACCCTGGGCCGGGTGGACAGCGCGATCGCGATGCACACCCGTTGCCGCATGCCGCCGGACATCTCGTGCGGGTAGTGCGAGTACCGGCGGGCCGGATCGGGGATGCCGACCTTCGCCATCAGCTCGATCGCCGTCGACCGGGCCGCCGTGCGGGACATGCCCAGCTTGCGGCGCGGCGCCTCGGCGATCTGCTCGCCGACCCGCATCACCGGGTTGAGCGCGGTGAGCGAGTCCTGGAACACCATGCTCATGGCGTCGGTCAGCCTGCGGCGCAGCCGGTGCGGCGGCAGGCCGGTGACGTCCTCGCCGTCGATCAGCACCGCGCCGGACGTGATCCGCGCCGGCCGCGGCAGCAGCCCGAGCAGCGCGCGCAGCGTCAGGCT